>JBOHAJ010000338.1:0-8791 GCA_050697715.1 Gaiellaceae bacterium | reverse complement strand
GCGTGCGCGTGCACGTGCCCGACCGGCCGGGCGTGCTCTCGGCCATCACCCAGGCGCTCGGCGCCGACGGGATCAACATCGAGGACTTCGAGCTCCAGCACTTCTCGCCCGAGCGCGGCGGCACGCTCAGCGTCCTGGTCGCGGGGGAGGGCGCGGCCCGACGGGCGGCGGAGCTGCTGGAGGCGCAGGGATACTCCGTGATCGTGTCGCCCGCCTTCGAGGACGAGTAGTGCCCTTCCGCTGATGGGGCGCTAGTGCGGATCGAGCCTGCCGTCGCCCTCAGGGGCGACATCGCCGTGCCCGGCGACAAGTCGATATCGCATCGCGCGCTGCTCGTCGGCGCGGTCGCGGAAGGCGAGAGCGTCATCGAGGGCTTTGGCATCTCGAAAGACACGCTCTCGACGGCGGCGGCGGTGCGGGCGCTGGGGGCGGAGGTGGAGGTGGACGGCGACCGCGTGCGGGTCGGGGGCGTCGGGCTTCGAGGCGTGCGGGAGCCCGCGGGGCCGCTCGACTGCGGGAATGCGGGAACGCTCATGCGCCTGCTCGCGGGACTCCTGGCCGGGCAGGAGGGGCGGCGCTTCGAGCTCGTCGGCGACGAGTCGCTCAGCCGGCGCCCGCTCGAGCGCGTGGCCGTGCCGCTGCGCGAGATGGGGGCGCGCGCCGAGACCAAGGACGGGCATGCGCCGCTCGTCGTCGAGGGAGCGGAGCTGCGTTCGGTCGACTACGCGCTGCCTGTGGCGAGCGCGCAGGTGAAGTCGTGCGTGCTCCTCGCAGGGCTGTATGCGGAGCCCGGTCCGACGGTCGTGCGCGAGCCCCACCCGAGCCGCGACCACACGGAGCGGATGCTCGAGGCGGCGGGCGCGCGGGTGCGTCGGAAACCGGGCGCCCCGGCGACGTGGCCGGTGGAGCGGCTGCGGCCGCTGCGCCTCTCGATCCCCGGGGACTTCTCGTCGGCGGCGCCCTTCATCGTCGCGGCGACGCTGCTGGCCGAGTCGGAGCTCCGGCTGCACGGTGTTGGGATCAACCCGACCCGCGCCGGGCTCCTGGCCGTGCTCGAGCGCATGGGAGCGCGGGTCTCCCACTTCAACCGCCGGGTGTTGGGGGGCGAGCTGGTCGCGGATCTCGAGGTCAGGTCGGCGGAGCTCGTGGCGACCGCAGTGGGGCCCGAGGAAGTGCCGGGAATGGTGGACGAGCTGCCGCTCTTCGCGCTGGCGGCGGGCATGGCGCGGGGCGAGAGCGTGGTGCGGGGCGCGGAGGAGTTGCGCGTGAAGGAGTCGGACCGTATCCAGACTGTGAAAGATGCTCTCCGGCCTCTTGGAATCCGGATCGAAACCGCTCAGGATGGATTCCGGGTGAGGGGGGTCCCCACCCGCCCGAAGGGTGGGGGTGTGGTGGAGGCCGCCGGCGATCACCGCATCGCCATGCTCGGAGCGATTGCCGGGCTTGTCTCCCGCGAGGGCGTCGAGCTTCAGGGGGCCGAGAGCGCGGCGGTAAGCTTCCCCGACTTCTTCGCCATGCTAGACGTCCTCAGCATTTGCTGAGGACGTCTAAAGGAGGACCGCGAACGTTGACGGAGCAGCGGGTTTTCTTTTGCTCGAGCTTTTGCCCCCGAAGGGGGGAAAAGCTCGTTTGATCGTCGCGATCGACGGGCCCGCGGGCGCGGGCAAGAGCACCGTCGCGCGCCGCCTCGCGGAGCGCCTCGGATTCCGCTACCTCGACACTGGCGCCATGTACCGCGCGCTCACCTGGCTCGCGCTCGAGGAGGGCGCCCACCTGGAGGACGAGGAGGCGCTCGCCGGGCTCGCCCACGACAACCCGGTCACCTTCGACGGCCTCCGCGTCTTCGTCCGCGGGCAGGAGGTGACCGAGGCGATCCGCCGCCCGCGCATCGACCGCGTCGTCTCCGCAGTCGCCCGCCACCCGGCCGTGCGGGAGATCATGCGCGACCGCCAGCGGGAGCTCGCGGAGGTCGGCGACGCCGTCATCGAGGGCCGGGACATCGGCACCGTCGTCTGTCCCCGCGCCGAGGTGAAGGTCTACCTCGTGGCCGAGAGGGCCGAGCGGGCCCGTCGTCGGCAGGCCGACCTGCCGGAGATCGGAGCCGAGGCGCTCGCGACCGACCTCCGCCTGCGCGACGAGCGGGACGCAGCTCAGATGCAGCCTGCCGCGGACGCGGAGACGATCGACACCACGGCGCTCAGCGTCGACGACGTGCTCGCGCGGATCGAGCGCCTGATCCAGGCCCGCACGCACGCATGAACCCTGTCGACCTCGTCTACTGGACGGTCGGAAAGGGCCTCATCGGGCCGTTCACGCGCGTGGTCGCGCCTCTGAAGGCCTACGGGAGAGAGCGCATCCCGCGGGAGGGCGGCTGCGTCCTCGCCGTGAACCACTTCTCGTACGTCGACCCGCCGGCCCTGGGTGTCGCGTGCCCGCGGCGCATCGTGTTCGTCGCCAAGACGGAGCTCTTCGACGTCCCAGGCTTCGCCCAGCTCATGCGCGCGCACGGGACGCTGGCGATTCGGCGCGGCGAGTCCGACCGGGACGCCCTCCGCCGCATGCGGGAGGCCGTGCGCGGAAACGAGGCGCTCGGCCTCTTCGTCGAGGGCACGCGGCAGCGGAAAGGCGTGCCGGGCAAGGCGAAGCCGGGTGCGGCCATGGTCGCAATCCAGGAGGGCGTCCCAGTCGTCCCCGCCGCCATCCACGGCTCGCAGCACTGGCGCCTCGGCAACTTCCACCCCGTTTCCGTCGCCTTCGGGGAGCCCAGGCGCTTCGCCGAGTTCCCCCGCAACGGCAAGGGCTACGCCGCGGCCACGGAGGAGATCGAGGCGGAGATCCACCGCCTCTGGGAGTTCCTCGTCCGCATGCACGAGCTCGGCCGCCCCGACGGCGTGCCGCCCCGCCGCGAGAAGGTTCCGGCCAAGACCGCATCATGACCGCGCCGCTGCTCGGGGCCGTCGCGATCATCGGCTTTCCGAACGTCGGCAAATCCACGCTCGTCAACCGCCTCTCTGCCACCCGCGAGGCGGTTGTCTTCGAGACTCCCGGCGTCACGCGGGACCGCAAGGAGATCGTGTGCGAGTGGGCGGGCAAGCGCTTTCTGCTCGTGGACACGGGCGGCGTGGACGTCGCCGATCCCTCGCCCCTCACCCGCCGGGTGGCCGAGCAGGCACGCCGCGCAGTCGCGGAGGCCGACCTCGTCCTCTTCGTCACCGACGGGAAGACCGGGATCACGCCCGGAGACGAGGAGATCGCCGAGATCCTCCGCCGCTCGCGCAAGCCGGTGCTCGTCGTCGCCAACAAGGTGGACGACCCGCGCCGGGACGTGGAGGCGCTCGAGTTCCACGCTCTCGGACTCGGCGAGCCGGTTCCGGTCTCCGCGGTCCACGGCTACGGCACCGGGGACCTGCTCGACCGGATCGTCGGGCTGCTTCCCGGGGAGGGGAGGACGGAGGTGGGGGAGGAGGCGATCCGGGTCGCCGTCCTCGGACGGCCGAACGTGGGCAAGTCGAGCCTCGTGAACGCGATCGTCGGGGAGGAGCGCGTGCTCGTCTCCGAGACGCCGGGCACGACTCGGGACACGATCGACACCGTCCTGCGGCGGGGGGAGACGACGTTCGTGCTCGTGGACACGGCGGGACTGCGCCGCAAGCGCCGCCAGCGGCAGGGGATCGAGTACTACTCCGAGCTGCGGGCGCTGCGGGCGGCCGAGCGGGCGGATGTCGCGCTCGTGCTCGTGGACTCCTCGGAAGGGGTGGTCGACCAGGACCTCTCCGTCGCGGAGGTGGCGCGCACGGCCGGCTGCTCGACCCTTGTCGTCCTCTCCAAGTGGGACATCACGACGGTCGGGATCGAGGACGTGCGTCCGCGCCTCGAGCAGCGCCTCCGCCAACGGCCGCCGATCGCCGCCGTCTCCGCGGAGACCGGCCGCGGGATCGGACGCCTCCTCGATCGGGTGGAGGAGCTCTACGCGAAGCACACGTCGCGGGTGGGCACGGGCGAGCTCAATCGCTTCCTCCAGGAGCTGCGCGGCGAGCGGCCCGGCCCCGCCCGCAACGGCCGGCGGCTCAACCTCCTCTACGGGACGCAGGTGAGGTCACGCCCGCCCCGCTTCAGGGTCTTCGTCAACGATCCCGGCCTCTTGACGCGCGACTACGGCTACTGGGTGGAGAATCGCTTGCGCGACCGCTTCGGCCTCGCCGGCGTCCCCGTCGTGATCGACTTCGTCCGCCGCTCGTGAAGGTCGTCGTCGTCGGCGGAGGGTCGTGGGGCTCGGCGTTCTCGGCCTTGCTGGCCGAGCGCGGCCACGAGGTCGTGCTCGCCTGCCGGGACCCGGAGCAGGCGCGCGCGATTGCCGAGACGGGCAGGAACCCGCGCTACTTGCACGAGGCCGACCTCAGCGCCGTCGTCGCACGACCGCTCGCCCAGGCCCCCGTGGCCGAGGCCGAGCTCGTCTGCATCGCCGTGCCTAGCCGCGTGTTCGGCGCCGTGGTCGCCGAGCTTCCCGGCGCCGCGCCCGTCCTCGGCCTCACCAAAGGGCTCGACCCGGAGTCGGGGCAGCGTCTCTCGCAGGTGGTCGCCGGACGGTCCGTCGCGGTGCTCACGGGCCCGAATCACGCGGAGGAGATCGCGCAGGGCCTCCCCGCTGCGGCGGTGATCGCGAGCGAGGACGAGGCGCTGGCAGTCGAGCTCCAGCACGCGGTCATCTCGTCTCGCTTCCGCGTCTACGTCAACAACGACCTCGTCGGGGTCGAGCTCTGCGCCGCCGCGAAGAACGTAATGGCGCTCGCCGCCGGCGGCGTGGACGGCTGGGGGCTCGGCGACAACGGGAAGTCGGCGCTCGTCACGCGCGGCCTGGCCGAGATGGCGAGGCTGGGGGAGGCGTGCGGCGCGCGTCCGGAGACGTTCGCCGGCCTCGCCGGGATGGGCGACCTCATCGTCACCTGCTTCAGCCGCTACAGTCGAAATCGGCGCGCCGGCGAGCTGATTGCACGCGGGAGCACCCCCGAGGAGGCCGCGCAGGAGATCGGGATGGCCGTCGAGGGGCTGACGACGGCCCCCGTGCTGCGCGACCTCGCGCACCGCCTGGGCGTCGAGCTCCCGATCACAGAGGCGGTCTGCAGCGTACTGGCGGGCGTGAACCCCCTCGATCTGGTGTCAGGCTTGATGGGGAGGGCGCCGACAGACGAGTAGCATGAGAGCCGTGCGTCGCATCGCCCTGCTCGCCGTCTCGGTCTTGCTCGCGACCCTCGCCGGCTGCGGCGGCACCGCGCAGCCCGGCTCCGGCGCGGCGGAGGTCGTCCCCGCCGGCGTACCCGTCTTCGCGTCTGTCGATACCGACTTCGACGGCGACCAGTGGACGCAGGTGGAGGAGCTGATCCGCCGGTTCCCGGCCGGCGCCGAGGCCTTGGACGACTTCCTCGCCGGCCTCGCGACCGAAGAGGGCCTCGACTTCGAGCAGGACGTGAAGCCTGCGCTCGGCCCCGAGACCGGGTTGGTCGTCCTCGAGTTCGACCCCGCCGACGAGGAGCCCCCGTTCGTCGTGCTGACCCAGCCGCGCGACCCGGCGAAGCTCCAGGAGTTACTGGAGAAGTCGAGCAATTCGGGCGTCAGCGAGGAGTTCGAAGGCTGGACGCTCCTCGCCGAGAAGCAAGAGAGCCTGGATCGCTTCAAGGAGCTGGCCGCGGGGGGCGACAAGCTCGCCGACTCGGACGCGTGGAGCCGGGCAATGGATGGTCTTCCCGAGGACGCGCTCGCCACCGCCTTCTTCGATGCCGAGGCGCTCCGGGGCGCCCTCGAGTCCGACCCGAGCGCGCAGGAGCAGTTCGAGCTCCTCTTCCCCGGAGGCGAGCTGCCGGCGATCGGCGCCGTCCTTCGCGCCGAGGACGACGGCGCCCGCCTGGAGGGCAGGGTGGCCTTCGAGGAGCGGCCGGAAGGCCTCTGGAGCCCCGCCTACGAGGCGCAGCTCCCGGAGGAAGTGCCGGACGGCGTCCTCTTCTACGTCTCCTTCAACGACCTCGAGCAGCAGTTCTCGCAGTTCCGTGACGCGCTCGCGGGCTCGAACCCCGAGTTCGACCGTCAGCTCGCGCAGGCGGAGGGCTTCCTGGGCGTCTCGATCGAGGAGGACGTCGCGCCGCTCTTCTCCGGCGAGGGCGCCTTGTACGCGCGCCGCGGCGGACTGATCCCCGAGCTCACGCTCCTCCTGGAGGTCGAGGACGAGCAAAAGGCGGTCGACACCGTGGATGAGATCGTGAAGGTCGTGGGCGGCTACGAGCCCCGTGTCGGCGAGCCGCAAGACGTCGAGATCGCGGGCGTCCAGGCTCGCGAGGTCCCGCTCGGCGACGTGCCCTTCTCGCTCTTCTACGCCGGTTTCGACGGGCGCCTCGTCGTCACGATGAGCCGGGAGGGGATCGCCGATCTCCGCGAGGACGGCGACCGTTTCTCCGACAGCGAGGCGTTCTCCCAGGCGAAGGAGCTCGCCGGGATGCCGGACGAGACCGTCGGCTTCCTCTACGCCGACCTCCAGGAGATCATCCCGTACATCCTCGGGATCGCCGGGCTCTCGGGCGGGGAGGTGCCGCCGGAGGTCGAAGCGAACCTCGAGCCGCTCCAGCAGCTGATCGTGTACGGCAGCGAGGAAGAGAACGTCCTCCGCTTCGCCGCCTTCCTGGGAATCGCCGAGTAGCGACCCGCCTACCCGGTCGGGCTGCGCGCCCAACACCCTGGGGCTCCGAAGACCCACTCACTTGGGTGTTGATCTTTGCGTACCGTTGCCGATACTCTTGTCAGACTCCGATGACGCCTGACGTCGCATCCGTCCGCACAGCCCCGCAGGGGCTGGCTCTCCTCGGCCTCATCGGCATCCTCCTCGTGATTCTCCCCCTCTAGGGGGAGAACGCGACTCACGCGCCGTCCGGGCGCACACGCCGACCGAATCGCACCACAGGTACGCCTCCGTCCAGAGGAGGCGAAGGAGGATGACATCTTGACCCGCAGGATCACGATCTTCGACACCACGCTGCGCGACGGCGAGCAAGCGCCGGGCATCGCGCTCGCCCCCCACGAGAAGGCCGAGATCGCTGAGGGGCTCGAGCGCCTCGGGGTCGACGTGATCGAGGCCGGCTTCCCCGTCTCCTCGCCGGGCGACTTCGAGGGCGTCCGCGCGGTCTCCGGTGCGGTCACCGGGCCGACCGTCGCGGGACTCGCCCGCACGCGCAAGGAGGACCTCGACGCCTGCGCCGAGGCGCTCGCCGGCGCGCGCCGCTCGCGCATCCACGTCTTCATCGCCACGAGCCCGGTGCACATGGAGAAGAAGCTGCGCCTCGAGCCGCTGCAGGTCGTGGAGCAGGCCCGCTGGGCGGTCGCCTACGCGCGGGTGCACGCGGACGAGGTCGAGTTCTCGTGCGAGGACGCGACCCGCTCCGACCCGGCGTTCGTCGCTCACGTCTGCTGCGAGGCCGTCCGTGCCGGCGCAACGACGATCAACCTCCCCGACACCGTCGGCTACTGCCTGCCGGACGAGTACGCCGCCTTCCTGCTCGAAGTGCGCCGTCGCTGCCCGGAGCTCGAGCGCGCGACCCTCTCCGTCCACTGCCACGACGACCTGGGGCTCGCGGTTGCCAACACCCTCGCGGGGGTGCAGGTCGGCGCCGGGCAGGTCGAGTGCACGGTCAACGGGATCGGCGAGCGGGCCGGCAACGCCGCTCTGGAGGAGATCGTCATGGCCATGCGCGTCCGTAACGGACGTATCGGCGCCGAGACCGGCGTCGTCCCGGGCGAGATCGGGAGGATCTCCCAGGTCGTCGAGCGTCTCACCGGTTACCGCGTCCAGCGGAACAAGGCGATCGTCGGCGCGAGCGCCTTCGCGCACGAGGCCGGCATCCACCAGGACGGGATGCTGAAGGACGCCGACACGTACCAGATCATGGATCCGGCCGAGCTGGGCCTCGTGATGACGCTCCCGCTCGGCAAGCACTCGGGCCGCCACGCGTTCGCCATCGCCTGCGCCCACGCGGGCATCCGGCTCGAGCAGGAGGAGCTCAACGAGGCCTTCAGCCGCTTCAAGCGGCTTGCCGATAGCAGGAAGGCCGTCACCCTGCACGACGTCTTCGAGGAGGTAGCCGCCAGATGACCCCCCGGAAGAAGCGCTATACCGTCGCCTGCCTGGCGGGGGACGGGATCGGCCCGGAGCTCATGGCCGAGGCGAGCCGCGCGCTCGCGGAAGTCTCCCATCTGCATGGGTTCGCGATCGACGAGGTGCACGTGCCCTTCGGCGGCGACGCCGTGCGCCGCTCGGGCCATCCACTTCCCGCCGAGACGCGGGCCGCCTGCCGCAGGTCGGACGCCGTCTTCGTGGCCTCCACGAAGGAGCCGGCGCTCGAGGGCGTGAAGGCGGACCTCGACCTCACGCGCCGCGTCATGCGGGTGCGCTGGGTGGGCGAGGGCGACCTCTTCGTCGTCAGCGCGCTCGTCGAGGGCGCGGAGGAGCGCGCGGTCGAGCGCGCCTTCGAGCTTGCGTGCGCGCGGCGCGGGCGGGTCGCGTGCGTCGGCTCGGGCGGGAGCTGGTTCGAGCATTTCAGGCGCGTCGCCGGCCGCTTCGACGGCGTG
Organism: Gaiellaceae bacterium; assembly: GCA_050697715.1. Lineage (GTDB taxonomy): Bacteria > Actinomycetota > Thermoleophilia > Gaiellales > Gaiellaceae > DASQWP01. Next base: position 184 of record JBOHAJ010000338.1, on the reverse strand, counting down.
GGCGTCGAGGAGCTCGCCTTCGAGACGGCGGTGCGGGTCGTCCTCCACGAGCCGGGCCGCTTCGACGTCGTCGCCACCGAGGCAGTCTTCGCCGAGGCGCTCTCGAACACCGCCGCCTACGCGCACGGCGGCACGCGCATGGTCGCCTCCGGCCGCCTCTCGGACAGCGGGCCGGGGATCTTCG
>JBOHAJ010000337.1:0-3081 GCA_050697715.1 Gaiellaceae bacterium | reverse complement strand
TTCATGCCCATCCAGCACGCGGGGATCGCCGCGCTCGCAGGCCCGCAGGACACCGTCGAGGAGCGTCGCGCGCTCTACGAGCGCAGACGCGACCGCGTGCTCGCGGCGCTTCCGGGCGCCCGCTCGGAGGGAACCTTCTTCGTCTGGTGGCGGCTGCCCGACCACCTCACCGCGGAGCGCCTCCTCCTCGAGCACCGCGTCGCGCTCGCTCCCGGGGAAGGATTCGGCGCGCAGGGGCAGGGCTGGGCGCGCATCTCGCTTGCCACGCCCGACGAGCGCCTCGATGTCGGGCTCGAGCGGCTCCGGCGGGCGCTTACTTGAAGCGGTAGACGATGCGGCCCCGCGAGAGGTCGTAGGGCGACAGCTCCACCTTCACGCGATCGCCAGGGAAGATCTTGATGCGGAAGCGGCGCATCTTGCCGGCCGTGTAGCCGAGGACCTCCTGGCCCTCGTCGAGCTTCACCTTGAACATCCCGTTGGGAAAGGCCTCAACGACCTCGCCCTCCATCTCCAGCTTCTCTTCCTTCGTTGCTATGAAGTCACCTCCCCCCGTGCCGATAAGGATAACCGGCCTTCGTCATGGAAACCTCGCTCGCACGCCGCCTCTTCCTCCGCACGCTGATCGCCTCGCTCTGCGTGACGGCGGGCCTCGCCATCATCACGCTCCTCGCCGGCGACTTCGACGAGACGGCCGGGCGGATCCTCGCCACGACGGCCTTCGTCTCCCTCTACTCGCTCATGGGCCTGCCGGGCGGTGTGCTGCTGGACCAGGGGCGGGCCCGGATTCTCGCCTGGGTGCTCGTCTCGCTCGCCTCCGTCTCGTTCCTCCTGGCCATGGGTGCCGTCTGGGGCGGCGGCGACGACCTCTGGAAGCCCCTCGTCGTCACGAGCGCGTTCGCCGGCGCCTGCGCGCAGATCGCCGCTGCGACCTCGCGGCGGCGCGAGACGGACGGGCGCGCCGTCGACCGGCTGTACCTCGCCTCGATCGTCCTCGGCTTCGCGCTGGCGGGCCTCATCTCCTACGCCGCGGTCGCGGAAGTGGACGGCGGCGGCTACTACCGCCTCCTGGGCGCGGTCGCGGTCGCGAACGTGCTCTCTGCGCTCCTGCAGCCGATCGTCCGGCGCATGGCGCCTGCTGCCCCGCCGGCGGAAGGCGCGTCCCCGCGGCTCATCCTTACGCTCGACCGGCTCCCGCCGCAAGAGGCGATCGAGGAGGTCGTCGCGACGCTCGTCCGCCACGGCTCGACGGTCGAGCGGGTCGAGCGGCAGAGCTGAGGAGGGCGTCCGCGGGCGTCTACTCGCGCGGGGCACGGAGCTCGTCGGAGAGGGTGCGGAGCTCCTGGGCTCTCTCCTTGTCCCTGGGCCGGCCGGTGGCCTCCTTCATGGCGATGAGGTGGTCGAGCGACGAGACGCGAACGGAGTATCCAGCAACCTCGATGATCGTCGCCGCCTTTTTGAGCTGCGCGTAAGGCGGCGCCCCCTCGGGGTAGGCGAGAAATGTCGTAGGTGCCGAATGCCGAGCCGTGCACGCCGCCCGCAATGCCGCCGATAACGACGAAGTCGACGCCGGCGCGCGCAAACCGTTCCAGGACTGGAACAGGAACGAAGGTCTCCTCAGCGTCGGACGGCACGCTGCAGCTCCCTCATTCCGCGCGACCACGCAGCTTGGCGTTCGATGCGCTCGAGCGGGGTGAGCTGGAGGTTCTGCCGGAGGAGCGTCCGGTCGTGGCCGTAGTCGATCGGCTGCGCGGCAAGCTCGAGTTCCTCGCCCAGAAGGTCGAGCAGGGTCGCGAGCGTGTTCACCGAGGGGGAGACGATGTCTCGCTCGATACGAGAGATGGCCGCCTGGGACGTCTTCGCTCGGGCGGCGAGCTGGGCTTGCGTGACGCCATGGCGCCGCCGTACCTCGCGCAGGAGGTCTCCCGGACTCATGGGCCAATTATGTCACTTATGATATACGGCCGTCCCAGCCTGGAAGCTCGTCGAGGATCTCGACTCGGACGCGTGCGCGGCCGGTCCATCCAGAAACCACTCCATGGAGCTCGGCGACGCCCTCCTCGATGAGTTCGTCGAGCTCGGGCGATCCAACGAGGTCGATCATCGTGACGCCGCGGCCGACCGGGCGGACGTAGATCCGCCCGTCGTAGTCGATGTCGGGCTCGTTCCGCTCTGCGGTCACGACCGTATTGTTCCTTTCGTCCGGTGGGAGTGCGGTCCTCCCGGATTTCTAGAATGGCTCTCCCGGTGCCTGACGCGCCCTTCGTTCACCTCCACGTCCACTCCGAGTACTCGATCCTCGACGGGGCCTGCCGCATCCCCGAGCTGGCGGCGCGCGCGGCCGAGCTGGAGATGCCGGCCGTCGGGCTCACCGACCACGGCAGCCTCGCCGGCGCGGTCGAGCTCTACCGGGAAGCGGGTAAGCACGGCGTCAAGCCGGTCCTCGGCTGCGAGGTCTACGTCTGCGACGACCGACTCGCGCAGAAGAAGGGCTACGCGCATCTGACGCTCCTCGCGGAGTCGAACGAGGGCTACGCCAACCTGATCAAGCTCGCCTCGGCCGGCTACCTCGAGGGCTACTACTACAAGCCGCGCGTCGACTGGGAGCTGCTGTCGAGCCACGCAAAGGGATTGATCGCGCTCAGCGGCTGCCTCTCCGGCCGCGTCTGCAAGGCGCTCGAGCACGCGCAGCGGGCCGAGGCCGAGGAGGAAGTGTCACGGCTCCGCGACATCTTCGGCGCCGAATCCACCTACCTCGAGATCCAGGACGCGGGCCTCGACCTCCAGAAGCGGATCAACCGCGAGCTGGGCGAGATCGCCCAGGCGACGGGCCTCCCGCTCGTCGCCACCGGCGACGTCCACTACCTCCGCCACGAGGACGCCCAGGCGCACGAGGCGCTCCTCTGCATCCAGTCGGCGGACTCGCTCGCCAACCCGAACCACTGGAAGTTCGACCGCGACCAGTTCTACCTGAAGAGCCCGGGCGTGATGGCGCAGGACTTCCCCGACTACCCGGACGCCCTGCGGCGCACGCTCGAGATCGCCGAGCGTTGCTCGGTCTCGATGGAACTGGGCGTCATCCAC
>JBOHAJ010000336.1:0-15815 GCA_050697715.1 Gaiellaceae bacterium | reverse complement strand
TTCGTCACGTACAAGGCCGCGGTCACGCTCGACGGGCGGGTGACCGTGCCCGACACTCGCTGGGTGACCGGGGAGGAAAGCCGCCGGCGGGTGCACGAGCTGCGTGCGCAGGCGGACGCGGTCGCGGTCGGTATGGGCACGGTGCGGGCCGACGCCCCGCTCCTGACCGCCCGGGACGTGGGCACGACGCGCCAGCCGCGCCGCCTCGCCTTCGGGCGCGGTCCGCTCCCGGACGGCTCGGAGCTCGAGCTCCTCTCCGGTCCGCTCGCGGACGAGCTAGCGAGGCTGGCGGAAGGGGGTGCGCAGACGCTCCTCCTCGAGGGCGGGCCGACGCTCGCGACGGCGTTTCTCGCCGAGGGCCTGGTGGACAAGCTTCTGCTCTTCGTTGCGCCGACGCTCTCCGGCTCGGGGCCGCGGTTCCTGGGCGAGCTTGCCGCGCCGCTCCCACTCCTGCGGCTCCAGGCCGAGCCTATCGGCGACGACGTGCTGCTCACCGCCTACCTCCGGGAGCCGTAGAGGACAAATAGGCCGTCCGGCCCATTGCTCTCGCAGCGACTGGGGGAGAGGGTCCCCTGGTGGGCCGCGAGCTCCTGTTCTTCGCCATCCTGGCGCTGATCGCACTCGAGATCGTCCACCTGAAGTGGATCTGGTGGACCCACTGGGACTGTCGCAAGTGCGGGCGCAAGCACCGCGAGTGCGGCCACGGCGCCAAGTGGATGTTCCTGCTCTAGTGCCCTGGCAGCGTTACTGGCGGGGGCACTAGCCGGGAGCGGGGTATCGTTGCCCCGTGTTCACGGGGATCGTGCGTGAGCTCGGGCGCGTGGAGGCCCTCGAGCGCGGGCCCGAGGGGGCGCGGCTGCGCATCCGCGCTCCCGAGACGGCCGCGGGCGCCAAGGTCGGCGACTCCGTCGCGGTCAACGGCGTCTGCCTGACGGCGACCGCGGTCGAGAACGGGACGCTCGCGTTCGACGCGGTCCCCGAGACCCTCCGTCGCAGCTCCCTCGGTGGCCTGGCGGAGGGCGCGAGCGTGAACCTCGAGCCGGCCCTGCGCGCGGGCGAGCCGCTCGGCGGGCACTTCGTCCAGGGCCACGTGGACGGCGTCGGCCGCGTCCGGGCCGTGACCGCCGAGGGCCTCGAGATCGAGGCGCCGCCGGAGATCCTGCGCAACTCAGTCGAGAAGGGGTCGATCTCGGTCGAAGGAGTCAGCCTCACGATCGCCGGCCTCTCGGAGGAGGCGTTCAACGTGGCGCTGATCCCGCACACGAAGACGGCGACCACGCTCGGGGCGCTCTCGCCCGGGGACGAAGTGAACCTCGAGGCGGACGTCATCGCCAAGCACGTCGAGCGGCTGCTCGGCCGGTGAGGCTCGAGCCCCTCTACCGCCTCACCTTCAGCTATCCCGAGGCCTACCAGACCTCGCGGGACCGCCTCCTCCTGGCCGAGGGCGGCTGCAACGGGCGCGTCGCCGGTCGCTTCCGTGGGGCGAACCGCGCGACGTTGAGGGCCGACGGAGCGTGGCTGCCGGACCTCGAGGGCGTCATCGAGACCGAGGACGGCGCCACGATCCTGCTCCGGCTCACGGGCTACGGCCGGCCGGACGCGGAGCCCGAGGGGCGGGTCGTCGCTGCTCTTACGCACACGACCGACGACGCACGCTACGCCTGGCTGAACGAGACCGTGTGCGCCGTCGCGGGCGAGGTCAGGGGAGGACGCCAGATCGGCCTCGACGTCGCGGAAATGGTATGGGAGCCGATCCGCGAGTAGCGGGGCGGTACGATCTTTCCGAGATGAGCACGTCCGTGGAGACGAAGGCGCCGTTCGCCACCATCGAGGAGGCGATCGAGGATATCCGCCAAGGGAAGTTCGTCGTCGTCGTGGACGCGGCCGAACGCGAGAACGAGGGCGACCTGACGATCGCGGCCCAGTTCGCCACCCCGGAGGCAATCAACTTCATGGCCATGCACGGGCGGGGCCTGATCTGCCTCTGCCTCACGGAGGAGCGCTGCGACGACCTCGGCCTGAAGCCGATGACGTACAACAACGAGACGCCGTTCGAGACCGCCTTCACGATCTCGATCGAGGCGCGGGAGGGCGTCACGACGGGGATCTCGGCCGCCGACCGCGCACGCACGATCCAGGTCGCGATCGACCCGACGAAAGGGCCGAACGACCTCGTCCAGCCCGGTCACGTCTTCCCGCTGCGCGCGCGGCGAGGCGGCGTCCTCCAGCGTGCCGGCCAGACGGAGGCGGCCGTCGACCTCGCCCGCCTGGCGGGCCTCAATCCCGCCGGCGTCGTCTGCGAGATCATGAACGAGGACGGGACGATGGCCAGGGTCTCCGACCTGATCCCCTACTGCGAGGAGCACGTCATCAAGCTCGTCACGGTCGAGGACCTGATCGAGTACCGGCGGCGCACGGAGAAGCTGGTCGAGCGGACGACCTCGGTGCGCATGCCCACCGTCTACGGGGACTTCACGGCCGTCGCGTACCGGGAGACGCTTACGGGGAAGCACCACGTCGCCCTCGTGAAGGGCGAGATCGAGGGGCGGCAGGACGTGCTCGTCCGCGTCCATTCCGAGTGTCTGACCGGAGACGTCTTCCACTCGCTCCGCTGCGACTGCGGCGAGCAGCTCGACCTCGCGCTCAAGCGCATCGCCGCCGACGAGCGCGGCGTCCTCCTGTACATGTCGCAGGAGGGCCGCGGCATCGGGCTCCTCGCGAAGCTCAAGGCCTACGAGCTGCAGGAAAACGGGCTCGACACCGTGGAGGCGAACCTCAGGCTCGGTTTCCCGCCGGACGCGCGCGAGTACGGGATCGGCTCGCAGATCCTGGCCGACCTCGGGCTCTCGTCGATCCGCATCCTCACGAACAACCCGCGCAAGATCACGGGCATCGAGGGCTTCGGCCTCCGGGTGGTCGAGCAGCTGCCGATCGAGGTGTCCCCCAACGTCGAGAACCGCGTCTACCTGGAGACGAAGAAGCAGAAGCTCGGCCATCGCCTGCACCACCAGGAGCTCCGCTTCGAGGATTCGGAAGACGAGGCGTGACCGACGGCGTCGAGGCTCCCGAGGAGCACGCGGCCGGAGAGCTCCGGCTCCCCGAGGGCGTGAGCCTGCTCGAGGGCTCGCCGGACGGCGGACGCCGTACCGTGGCGATCGTTGTCAGCCGCTTCAACGGGGACATCACCTCGCGGCTCCTGGAAGGCGCCGTGGCGGAGCTCGACGAGGCCGGCGTCACGCGGGGGCGGATCGACGTCGTCGCCGTCCCGGGGGCGTTCGAGCTCCCGCTGGCGGCGATGGCGCTCGCCAAGACGCGGCGCTACTCGTGCATCGTCGCCCTCGGCTGCGTGATCCGGGGGGAGACGCCACACTTCGACTACGTCGCCGCCGAGGCGGCCAGCGGCCTCCAGCTCGCCGCGCTCGAGACCGGCGTCCCCGTCTCCTTCGGCGTCCTCACCTGCGAGACGCGCGAGCAGGCGGAGGCCCGGGCGGGCGGGGAGAAGGGGAACAAGGGCGCCGAGGCAGCGCGCTCCGCGCTCGAGATGGCCGGGCTCTTCGCGGAGCTGCGACCGCAGTTGGGTTAGTACCTCTCGCTATACTCCGCCGCCGATGTCCAAGGTGTGCGCGATCTGCGGAAAGGGCCCTGGGTTCGGCCATAATCGCAGCCATTCGATGGTGGCGACGAAGCGTCGCTTCAATCCGAACCTCCAGCGCGTGCGCATCCTGGTGAACGGCGTCCCGCGCCGGAGCTACGTCTGCGCGCGGTGCCTGAAGTCCGGCAAGGTCGAGAAGGCCCTTTAGAGCTCGTGAGGGGCGCGCTGGCCGCCCTCGAGGCGAGCCGGCAGCGGATCGACGACCTCAACGTCTACCCGGTGCCCGACGGCGACACCGGGACGAACATGACGCTCACCGCGCGCGCGGCCGTCGAGGCGCTGGAGCGCGATCCGGACGCCGACGTGGCGCGGGCGGTGCTGATGGGCGCTCGCGGAAACTCGGGCGTGATCCTCTCCCAGCTCCTGCGCGGCGCCATGGAGGAGCTCCACGGGGGTCAGGCGGTCGACGCCGCCCTCGCTGCGCGCGCCCTGCGGCGGGCGAGCGACGCCGGCTACGCGGCCGTGCGGAACCCGCAGGAGGGGACGATCCTCACCGTGGCGCGCTCTCTCGCCGAGCGGGCCGAGGAGCTCGCCACGGAGAATCCCGACCTCCCCGAGCTCTTGCGCGACCTCCTCGAGCACGGCGAGACCGCGCTCGCGCGCACCCAGGAGCAGCTCGACGTCCTGCGGGAAGCCGGCGTCGTGGACGCGGGCGCCGCCGGGCTCCTCGAGGTCGTGCGCGGAATCGCGGCGGCCCTCACCGGCGAGCCCCTCCCCGAGCCGGTCGTCGCCGCGGGGCCGCTCCCGCTCGAGGCCGTGCACCTGGAGCTCTCTCGCTACCGCTACTGCACCTCCTTCTTCGTCGAGGGCGGCAGCGTCGACCCTTCGCGGCTCGAAGAGGACCTCGCTCGCCTGGGCGACTCGCTGCTCGTCGTCGGCGGCCCGGGGGCGGTGAAGATTCACCTGCACACGGACGAGCCCGGGACGGCGCTCTCGCTTGCCACCGAGGTCGGCGTGGTCGAGGAGGTCGACATCAGGAACATGCACGTCCAGACGCGGGAGCGCGAGCAGCGCCTGACGCAGGACGACGCCCTCACAGGCGTCGTCGCGGTGTGCGTTGGTGCAGGCAACAGGCGGCTCTTCGAGAGTCTCGGCGCCCGGTGTGTCGAGGGAGGACAGTCCATGAATCCCTCGACCGCCGACATCGCGGCCGCCGTCGAGGCGCTGTCGGCGGAAGGGGCGATCGTGCTCCCGAACAGCAAGAACGTCGTCCTCGCCGCAGAACAGGCCGTCGGAGCGTGCGGCAAGCAGGTCCGAGTCGTCCCCACGCGGACGATGCAGGCGGGGCTCGGCGCGCTCGTCGCGTTCGACCCGGCGCAGCCTGCCGAGGCAAACGCGGCGGCGATGGAGGAGGCCGCTGCCGGCGTCCGCACCGGGGCCGTCACTCGGGCCTCCCGCACGACGGCTCTGGGGGGGCTCGAGATCGAGCAGGGACACTTCCTCGGCCTCCTGGAGGGCGAGCCGGTGGCGAGCGGCCCGGTGCTCGAGCCGGTCGCGCGGGACGTCGTCGAGCGGCTCCTCGGCGCGGCGGCGGACGTGCTGACGATCATCGCGGGGGAGGGGGCCGAGGGGGTGGAGGAGCTCGCCGAAGCCGTCCGCGACGCCCATCCGGGCCTCGAGGTCGAGGTGCACGAGGGCGGCCAGCCGCACTACCTGCTCCTGTTTTCCGCGGAATGACCGATACTCCAAGCGTGGCGGGCGAGCCGATCACGGTCGTCCTGGTGGAGGACAACGACGTCTTTCGCGAGTCGCTCGAGCTCCTGCTCGGCGTCGTTCCCGACCTCGAGGTCGTCGCGGCGGTGCCGGACGGGCGCTCGGCGCTGGAGGTCTGCCCCCGCCTCCGGCCCGACGTCGTCGTCATGGACTACCGCCTTCCCGAGCTCGACGGCGTCGAGACGACGGCGGGCATCCGCGCCGCCTGTCCGGCGACCGCGGTGGTCGTCCTCACGGCGTCTGCGGAGCCGGGAGAGATCGAGGCGCTGCTCGAGGCCGGCGCGGTCGCGTGCCTGACGAAGGACCGCGAGCTCGACGAGATCGTCGGCGCGATTCGCAACGCTGCTCGGCGTGCACCTGTCGGCTGAGAACACCGCGGTCGTCCTCGACTCGACGGCCGATCTGGCGAACCCGCAGGCGCGCTGCCCGGCTTGGCGCGTCGTCCCGCTCTACGTCCGCTTCGGCGAGGAGACGTTCCGCGACTACGTGGATATCTCGCCGGAGGAGTTCTACCATCGTCTCCGCGGCGCCCCGGAGCCGCCGAGCACGTCGCAGCCGACGCCCGCAGATTTTGCGGCGGCTTTCGAGGAGCTCCGCGACTACGGGCGCATCCTCTGCATCTGCCTCCCCGCGAAGCTCTCGGGGACGCTCGAGAGCGCGCGCCTGGGATCCGAAGGGGACCAGCGCGTGACGCTGATCGACTCCGGCGTCACCTCCGGCGGCATGGTCATCCTTGCGGACGCGCTCCAGCGCAGGCTTGAGGGCGGGACGACGGACGAGGAGCTGCTGGCGGTCGTGGAGCGCTTCCGACGCGAACGCGGGCTCCTCTTCACCGTGGAGACGCTCGAGTACCTCATGCGCGGCGGACGGATCGGCAAGGCGCAAGGGCTCGCGGGACAGCTTCTGAGCGTGAAGCCGATCCTCCATTTCGACGAGGGCGAGGTCGCGCCCCTGAAGCGGGTGCGGGGCCGCGCGAAGGCGCTGGCCGAGTTCGAGCGGATCTTCGTCGAGTCCACGCAGGACTCGCCCGGCCTCCATGTCGGTGTCGGCCACGCGGACGCGCCGGGGGATGCCGAGGACCTCGTCCGCCGCCTCCGCGCCGCGCGCCCGCACGCCTCGCTCGACATCGTGACGACGCTCGGCCCCGTCATCGGCACGCACGGCGGCCCGGGCACGCTCGGCCTCTTCTGGTTCCAGGACGAGGCCTGATCGGCCAAGTCTCGGGGTCTGACCCCGGGGCACGTCCCTTGCGGCCGCGTGGCAACGCACGTTGGTGTTCCTTTGTCCACGGCCGTCGCCGATGTATCGCCGCTTCTAACAGGCTGGGGATGCGCTCCCCCGGCTGTTCAAGACATGGCCAGGGTCAGACCCCGGGACATGTCCGCTCTAGCCCGCCGTCCGCTCGAGCAGGGCGCGAATCGCGCCCTTCGGGTCGGCCGCGAGCGGCGCGCCGTGGGCGAGGCAGAGGATGGCGAAGTCGAGCTCGAGCAGCCCCTCGACCGTCCTTCGCGTCTGCTCCGGATCGGAGTGGTAGCGGAGCGGGACGAAGTCGAGCTCGCGACCTTCGTAGTGGGTCAGGAGGTCGGAGCAGAAGAGAATGCGGGGCTCGCGCTCGAGCAGGAAGGAGTAATGCGTCTCCTCCGGGCCGGGCGTGCGGACTGCGCGCAGCCCGGCGGGAAGGACGTCGTCCTCCGCGTACCCGTCGTCCGGCTCCTCCTCCATCGGTCGCGTTCCCTCCGGCGCGCAGACGCGTGCCCCGAGCTCGCGCCGGAAGCGCCACGCGGACCGCTGGTGGCACTGAGCGGTCAGACAGACGGCCGTCACCTTGCCGAGCGCCGCGAGCGCGTCCTCCGCAAGGCGAACCGGGTCGACGAAGACGACCCCGCCGTCCGCACGGACTGCATGAGAAGTGCTCTCTGCACCACCGATGAGCTCGTTCTGCACCCACCAGCGCCAGACGCCGGGAGCTACCTCGTCTGCGCGCTCGGCGATCGCGTTCGACTCTGCCACGGCGAAGTATCGTAGGCGCGTGCAGCACGTCGTGCACTGGGATGACGTGAAGGGTCGCCGGCGCGAGGCGGGTCACATCGGAGGCGCGTGGCAGTATCTCGGCGCCGCGGCGGGCAGCGTCGGGGTGGGCGTGAACCGCATCCGGATCGACCCCGGCAAGTGGTCGACACCCGCGCACGTCGAGGGTGCCGAAGAGGAGATCTTCTGGGTCCTCGCGGGCTCGGGCGTTTCCTGGCAGGACGATGGGAAAGGCGGCGCCGCGTACCCGGTCGGCCCGGGAGACTGTCTCGTCCACCTGCCCGAACGGGGGCCCGCGCACACGCTCCGGGCGGGCGTCGACGGCCTCGAGGTGCTGGCGTTCGGGCAGAGCCTGCCGCACGGAAACACGGTGCTACCGCGTGCGGGCGTCGCCTGGGCGTGGCCGGCCTACGTCGAGGTCACCCCAATCGACGCCGCTCATCACCCCTTCCTCCGGGAGGCAGCCGTGGGCGAGCCCGACATCGGCGAGCTGATGGAGCGCCCGCCCGCGATCGTGAACATCCGCGACGTGGAGCCGGTCGAGCGGGAGCACGGCGGCTCCCGCTTCGTCGAGCACGACCTCGGCCAGGCGGCGGGATCGCTCCGAACGGGGATCTCCCGCGTCACGATTCCCGCCGGCCGGCTTGGCTGGCCGCCGCACTGCCACTCGGCTGAGGAGGAGCTCTTCGTCGTGCTCGACGGCGAGGGGACGCTCCTGCTCGGGGAAGAGGAGCACCCCGTCCGCCGGGGGCACGTGGTCGCGCGTCCTCCGGGCACGGGCGTCGCCCACGCGTTCCGGGCGGGGGGGGCCGCGCTGACCTACCTGGCGTACGGCACGCGCGAGACGAACGACATCGCCTACTACCCGCGCTCGGGCAAGGTCTTCCTTCGCGGGATCGACGTGATGGGGCGGATCGAGCCGCTCGAGTACTGGGAAGGCGAGCCCTGACGCACGCCTGAGGGAAGACCGGATCCCGCTCCTGCGTCCTCTGAACAGACAGACGAGGGGTCAAAAGGAGAGCAGGAGATGCGGAATCGGAGGAAGCATTCGATCATCGGGCGGCTCGCGATGCCGCTTGCAGCGCTGGCCTTCGCCGCGCCCGCGCAGGCCGTGCCGCACGGCTACGTGCCGTTCGAGCACGGCAAGGGCGCCGTGGTCGGCCACCAGGACGGGGCGGACGGCTACCAGCCGCAGCTGCAGGGCAACGATCGCCCCGCCGTCGAGGTCAGGCATAGCGGGCCGTACAGCTACGTGCCGGAGTTGTCCGTCACGAGTGATTCGGCTCGGCGTTACGCCCCGCCCGGCTACGTGCCGAAGGTGTACGTGACATCAAGCGACTCGACTGGCAACGTCGCCCCCATCGCGCTTCGCGGGCAGTCTCCGGTCGCAACCGGCGGCGGAGAGCTCGACGGGGCGGACATGGGGATCGGCGCCGCCGTCGCGTTCGGCGGTCTCCTCCTCTTGGGCGGCCTCGGGCTCGCCATGAGGAAGGGCTACCGCCCGACCCCAGCCTGATCCTCTCAACAGGCACTTGCAAGCGGGCCCCTTGGGGCCCGCTTGCTGCTGCTCGGCGCGGTCCGCGGCGGCACCTATACTCGGTCCGTCCTGGCCCTCGAAGCGAGCACGCGCCCAGCGCTGGCCGGCTTTGCTGGTCTGGTCCAAGGCGTGCCCGAGGGAAGGGGGAGGGTCACCCTCGATCCCGACGCGTCGGTGGAGACTCTGGCCGGCGTCGGCCCGAAGGTGGCGGAGCGCCTCGGGCGGCTCGGGCTGCGCACGGTTCGGGATGTAGTCGAGCACCTGCCGCGCGGGTACCTCGACTGGGGCGAGGCGACCGGGCTGGCCGACCTTCGCTTCGGGCAGGAGGCCACGGTCGCCTGCACCGTCGAGCGAGTCTCGCTCCGGCCGACGCGGCGGCGCAATCTGAAGATCGTCGAGGCGGTCGTCTCCGACGAGAGCGGCGCGCGGGCCGTAGCGATCTGGTTCAACCAGGCCTGGCTCGTCGACCGCCTGCAGCCGGGAACGCGGCTGCTCGTCCACGGGGAGCTGGAGCCCGGGCGCGGCCTCCCCAGCCTCAAGGTGGAGCGCCACGAGATCGCCGGAGAGGACGCCGGCCTGCACACGACCGGCCTCGTGCCGCTCTACCCGGCGGGCGAGGAAGTGACGACCTGGAAGCTCCGTGAGCTGACGGAGCGCGCGCTGCCGCTCGCCCGTTTCTTCCCCGACGCGCTGCCGTCTCGGCTCCGCGAGGCCGAGGGGCTGCCGCTCCGCGCCGACGCGCTCGCCGCCGCCCACCGTCCGCGCCATCGAGGCGAGGCCGAGGCGGCCCGCGAACGCCTGGCCCTCGAGGAGCTCCTGGTGCTTCAGGCCGGCTTCCTGCAGCGCCGGCGCGCGCGCGAGGAGACGGCCGCGCCGGCCCTGGGCGAGGACGGGGATCTGATTCGCCGCTATTACGCGGCTCTTCCCTTCGACCTCACTCCAGAGCAGCGGGCGGCTATCCGCGAGATTGGCCACGACCTCGCGGATGTCAAGCCGATGCAGCGGCTCCTCCAGGGCGACGTCGGCTCCGGGAAGACGGTGGTTGCGCTGTACGCGCTCCTGCGGGCGGTCGAGCAAGGCCACCAGGGGGCGCTGATGGCGCCGACCGAGACGCTCGCCGAGCAGCACTTCCTGACCGTCGAGGAGATCTGTCGCGAGCTGAATGTCCGCTGCGAGCTCCTCACGAGCTCGGTGCCCGGCCGGCAGCGGGAAGACGTCCGCGCGCGCCTTCGCACAGGCGAGGCGGAGATCGCCGTCGGCACACACGCGCTCATCCAGGAGGAGGTCGGCTTCCGCTCGCTCGCGGTCGCCGTCGTGGACGAGCAGCACCGTTTCGGAGTCGAGCAGCGCAGGACGCTGGGCGCGACGAGCCCGCACGTGCTCCACATGACGGCGACGCCGATCCCCCGCACGCTCGCCCAGACGGTCTACGGCGATCTCGACGTGACCGAGATCGCGCGCCCCCCGCGCGACCGCAAGCCCGTCGTCACGCGCTGGGTGAGCCACGAGCGGAGCGCCGAAGCCTATCGGCGACTTCGCGGGCATCTGGCCGAGGGGCGGCAGGCGTACGTCGTGTGTCCCCTGATCTCGGAATCGGAGACGACCGAGGCGCGGGCGGCGGAGCAAGAGGCCGCGCGGCTGCGCGCAGCGGAGTTGCGAGGCCTGGAAGTCGGCTGCCTCCACGGGAGGCTGAAGCCGGCCGACCGCCGAGCGGTGATGGACGCCTTCAAGCGGCGCCAGCTGGACGTTCTCGTGGCCACGACGGTGATCGAGGTCGGCGTGGACGTCCCGAATGCGACGATCATGATCGTGCAGGAGGCCGACCGCTTCGGCCTCGCCCAGCTGCACCAGCTGCGCGGGCGGGTGGGCCGCGGCGCCGAGCAGTCGTACTGCCTTCTCGTCTCGCGCCCGAAGGAGGAGCTGACCGAGGAGGCGCAACGCCGCCTCGAGGCGCTAGTCGACACCTCGGACGGCTTCCGGCTCGCCGAGGTCGACCTCGAGCTCCGGGGCGAGGGCCAGCTTCTCGGGACGCGCCAATCGGGCCTGCCGGATCTCAAGTTCGCCAGCCTCACCGGCCACCGCGAGCTCGTGGCGAAGGCGCGGCGGTGGGCGGCCGAGCTGGTCGACGACGACGGCCCGCTGCGCCACGAGGTCGAGCGGCTCTTCGATGAGGATCATCGCGGGTTCGCGTAAGGGCGCGCGCATCGTGGCGCCGCGCGGGGTCGACACGCGCCCGACAGGCGACCGTGTGCGGGAGGCCGTCTTCAACCTCGTCGGCCCGGTGGACGGGGCGGACGTGCTCGACCTCTTCGCCGGCTCGGGCGCGATGGGGCTCGAGGCGCTGTCGCGCGGGGCTGCGCGCGTCACGTTCGTCGAGAGCGACCGGGCCGCCGCCGAGACGATCCTGCGCAACCTCGACAAGCTTCGCCTCGAAGGGGCGACGGTGCTGCGGGACGACGCTGGCCGCAAGCTCGCCGCCGATGCGGCCGTGGGCAGGCGCTACGATCTCGTGCTGATCGACCCGCCTTACCGCATGCTCGCACGCCTCCTGCCGACGCTCGCCGCTTACCTGCCGGACGTCACCACTTCCGAGGGGCTGGTCGTCGTGGAGTCAGACTCGCGCGAGGAGCCGGAGCTGCCGCTCCCGAAGCGCGCGAGCCGCCGCTACGGCTCGGCCCGGGTCACGCTCTTCGAGGGCGGGGCGCGTGACTGACGCGAGCCCGATCACCTGCATCTGCCCGGGGAGCTACGACCCGGTTACGAACGGGCACCTGGACATCATCGCGCGGGCCGCCCAGATCTTCGAGCGCGTCGTCGTCGGAGTGATCCGCGACCCGCAGCACAAGCGCACCGTCTTCTCCGTGGAGGAGCGCGTCGAGTTCCTGCGCGAGGCGCTCGCCGAGCACGAGAACGTCGAGGTGGACGTGTTCTCCGACCTCGTCGTCGAGTTCGCCCGCCGCTGGGGTGCGCGAACGATGGTCAAGGGCCTACGCGTCATCTCCGACTTCGAGTGGGAGTTCCAGATGCACCACCTGAACCGGAAGCTCGCGCCCGAGGTGGAGACCATGTACCTGATGGCGAGCCCCCAGTACAGCTTCCTTTCCTCGCGAGCGGTGAAGGAGGTCGCGTCCTTCGGCGGGAACGTGGACGACCTCGTTCCACCTGCCGTCGCGCGGCGCTTCGAGGAGCTCTACCCGCGCCCTCGACCCGGCGCGCCCGTCAGTCCCCAAGAGTAGACTGGAGCGTTCATGGACGTACTCGTACTCATCGACAAGCTGGACGACCTGGTGCACAACGCGAAGGCGGTGCCCCTTACGGACCAGGTCCGCATCGACCGCGAGGAGATCTACGACATCCTCGACCAGATGCGCGCGACCATCCCGGAGGAGATCAAGCAGGCCCGCTGGATCGTCAAGGAGCGCCAGGAGATGCTGGCCGAGGCGAAGAGGGAGGCAGACCGCATCCTCGGGGAGGCGCGCGAGCAAGCCATGCGCGAGGCTTCGCAGACCGAGATCGTCAAGCTGGCCGAGCGGCAGGCCCAGGAGATCGTCGAGGAGGCCCGGCGGCAGGCACGCGAGACGCGTCTCGAGATGGAGGACTGGGCCGACTCCATCCTTTCGACGCTGGAGGTGAACCTCGACAAGTTCCTCGGGGCCGTGAGGCGCGGCCGCGAGCGGCTGCACGAGCGCTCCCAGGAGTCGGTCGTCGCCGGCATCGCCTCGGACGAGCAGCCGGTCGCATAGACCGCGCGCAGCGGTTCGCTACCGTTGCCGCTGTGACCATCTTCAACGTCCGCACGGCCAGGCTTCGTTCCGGAGAGCAGTTCCGGGACGTGCGTGGCGTGGACCTCGAGCCGCTGGAGCTCGGCGGCCAGCGTTACCTGCCGCTGCCGGAGAGCCCGGAGGCGACGCTCACGTTGACGCAGACGAGCTCCGGGCTCGTGCTGGAGCTCGACTTCGACGTGCGGCTCGTCGGGCCGTGCTTCCGCTGCCTCGCGGACGCCGGCGTCTCGCTCTCGCTCCACAGCCGCGAGTACCAGGCGACGGAGCCCGACGATGCAGACGAGCTGCGCACCCCGTACCTCGTGGACGATCGGCTCGACCTCTCCGCCTGGGCGCGCGACGCGGTCGCACTCGCGCTCCCGGACAAGATCCTCTGCCGGGCCGACTGCGCGGGGCTGTGCCCGGTCTGCGGCCGCGATCTGAACAGCGAGCCGCACGAGCACGACGCTGACGAGGCCGACCCCCGGTGGGCCGCCCTCTCGGAGCTCCGCGACCGCCTCTAGCCCGCGCCGACGGACTCGATCGCGATGATGTTCCCGTCCGGGTCCTTGCACCACGCGGCGCGGAGGTCGCCGACCGTGGCGATGCCGTTTTCCGTCTTCATGTCCGGCAAGTCGTACTCCTCGAAGGCCACGCCCTTCTCACGGAGACCGGCGACGACCGCTTCGATGTCGTCGACGCGAAAGCCCGCGACCGTGTGTCTGCTCTTCCCCGCACCCACGCTCTCGTAGGCGAGGACCGTCCCGTCCGCGGCCTTGAACTCAGCCTCCCGATGCTCGGTAAGGTCGTCCCGCCGTTCCCCCAGCTGGAGACCCAGCGCCCCGCCGTAGAAGCCGATCGCGGCCTCGACGTCCGAGACGGGCACGATGGCCACGATCCGAGCCTGCTGCAACATCCCTGCCTCCTCTCGCCGCTCGTCGGCCGGCCGAGCATCTCAACCGGACGAGCCTCCTGCAAGGGATGATCGATCGCGACCGCGATCGGGCTTCTCGCCCTCCGGGAGTCAACGGGCTCGTCCTCCGAACACCGGCCCCGGGCCCCTTGCAGCGAACGGGAGCTTGTGTTCCACACGCACAAGCCTCTCCCGTGAAATATCGCCCCGCGGAATGCCGCGAACACGGGGATTACGAGCTTGTGCCGGTGGAACACAAGCGAAGGTGGGGCTTGGCCTGTCGGTATACTCCGCCGCCGCATGGCGGTTCCGAAACGAAAGACCTCGAAGTCGCGCCGCGACAAGCGCCGCGCGACGCACAAGCTCTCCCTGCCGGCGCTCGTCGAGTGCCCGCAGTGCCACCGGCCCAAGCGGCCCCACCACGTCTGCCCGACCTGCGGTACGTACCGCGGCCGCGAGGTCGAGCCGCTCGAGACCCCGGCGCCCTAGGGGTACTAGCCCATGCCTCCTGTCAGGGTGGCCGTCGACGCCATGGGCGGCGATCGCGCTCCCGAGGAGATCGTCGCGGGCGCACTCGCAGCCGCCTCGGCCGACGTCGCGCCCATCCTCTACGGGCCGCGCGAGCGGCTCGAGCCGCTGGCGGGCGGGCTCGAGATCGTGCACACCGAGCAGATCGTCGCCATGCACGAAAGGCCGTCCGACGCGGTGCGCGAGAAGCGGGAGAGCTCGCTCTTCCTGTCCTGCCGGGCCGTGGCCGAGGGGAGCGCCGAGGCGGTGGTTTCAGCAGGCAACACAGGGGCGACGCTCGCGGCCGGGCTGGTGGAGATCCGGCGGCTTCCGGACGTCCACCGTCCCGCCATCGCCGTCGTCCTCCCCGCGCTCGGCGGGCCGTCGATCCTCATCGACGCCGGCGCGAACGCGGACGCCCGCCCCGAGCACCTCCTCCAGTTCGCGTACATGGGAACGGTCTTCGCCCACGAGATCCTCGACGTGGCCGAGCCCGACGTCGCGCTCCTCTCGATCGGGGAGGAGGCGGAGAAGGGGAACCGGCTCGTGCGGGAGACGCATCCCGAGCTGACCGCGTCGGGCCTACCCTTCCGGGGCAACGTCGAGGGGCGCGACCTCCTCGCGCACGCGGCCGACGTGGTCGTCTGCGACGGTTTCACGGGCAACATGGCCCTGAAGCTGCTCGAGGGGACGATCCGGACGACGCTGGACGCATTCCGCACGGAGGTGACCGCTTCCCTGCGCGGGAAGCTCGGCGGGCTGCTGATCCGGCCGGCGGCGCGCGCACTCCGGAGCCGGCTCGACCCGGAGACGTACGGCGGCGCCTATCTCCTCGGGTTGCGCGGACTCGTCGTGATCGCGCACGGGAACTCCTCTCGCCGGGCGATCGCGAACGCGATCGCCCTCGCCGCCCGCGGTGTCCGAGGCCGCGTCGTCGAGCGCGTGTCCGAGCGCCTCGCCGAGGACGCCTCCGCGGCGCGCGCCGGCTGAACGACCGCGCCAGGCGTGGTAGCATCCTGCGCCGTCGCTGGGCAGCACGAACCCGAAAGGCAGGTACGAGAACGACATGGCTTCGCGTGAGGAGATCTCGGAGCGGGTGAAGGAGGTCCTCGTCGACCAGCTCGGCATCGAGGAGGGCGACATCGCGGAGGAGGCGTCCTTCCAGGAGGATCTCGACGCTGACTCGCTCGACCTCGTCGAGCTGATCATGGAGCTCGAGGACCAGTTCGGGATCAAGATCTCCGACGAGGATGCCCAGCAGATCCAGACGGTCGGTCAAGCAGTCGACTACATCAACGCCCATCAGTAAGGGCCCCGACGAGGCAGTCGCCCCGCTTCTCGCGCTGATCGAGGCGCTCCCGGAGGCACGCCTCAAGCACGCCTTCACGCACGCCTCCTGGGCGCTCTCCCGCTCCGACTCGTACGAGCGACTCGAATTCCTGGGGGACAGCGTGCTCGGGCTCGCCATCGCCCAGGACCTCTACGAGCGCTTCCCGGACTTCGCCGAGGGGCAGCTGGCCAAGGTGCGCGCACACGTGGTTTCCCGCCAGAGCTGCGCGATGGTCGGTAAACGGCTGGGACTCGGCGGCCTGTTCGCCGAGCACGCGGCCGACATCGACCGCGAGGAGGTCAGCCGGCTCGCCGGGAACCGGAACGTCCTGGCGGCCCTCGTCGAAGCCTGCCTGGGGTCGCTCTATATGGAGC
>JBOHAJ010000335.1:0-5707 GCA_050697715.1 Gaiellaceae bacterium | reverse complement strand
TACTCCGGGAGGATGAGCACATGCAGGCAGGCTTGTGGCGCGTGCCCGACGACTTGGAAGCCGTGCCGTTCGAGCTCCCGCTCGACGAGGCCCTCCTCGTGCTCGACGGCGAGATCGAGATAGCGATCGAAGGTGGCCCAACGCTGCGGCTAGTGGCGGGGAACATCGCGTCGTTCCGCAAGGGCCTGCGCTCGACGGTGCGGCCCGAGCGGGGGTTCAAGGCGTTCTGGGTCTACAGCTGAGGGAGACGCCCACGAGCTGCTAGATGAGTCGGAGCGGATCTCGCCGACTCCTCCTAGGCGCGTTCGCGCAGCCGCTTGGCGAGCGCGCCCAGCCCCCAGCCCTCGACGAGTGCGGCCGCCGTTGGCCAGTCGGGCTCTGTGTCGGGAACCTCGGGCACCGGCGCCTCGTACTGGAGCCTCGCGATGCGCAGGTACCGGCGCAGCGCCTCCGCCTGCTCCTTGAAGACGCCGGCCTCGATCGCGCCGTCGAGCGTCTCGTGCTCCCGCAGGATCGTGGCCGCCCGCCCCGGGCCGATCCCCTTCGCACCCGGAATCTTGTCCGAGGAGTCGCCGCGGAGGGCGATGAAGTCCGCCACCTGCACGGGATCCACCCCGTAGCGCTCACGTACTTCGGCCGGGCCGACGCGGTCGAGCTCGCTCACCCCGCGTCGAGGCAACAAGATCGTCGTCCGCCGGCTCGCGAGCTGGAAGAGGTCGCGGTCGCTCGTGAGCACCAGCGTGGCGCCGCCGCGCTCCTCCTCGCTGGAGGCAGCCGCCGCCAGAAAGTCGTCCGCCTCGTAGCCGGCCGCCTTCGCCCACGCGAAGCCGAGCGCGCCCACGAGCTCCGGAAGCCGGTCGAGCTGGGCCGTCAGCTCGGGCGGGAAGTCGCGGCCCGACTGGTACTGCGGGAGCAGCTCGTGCCGGTAGAGCGGCTCGCCGATCGTGTCGAAGCCGACGAAGAGCGTGCGCGGCCGCTCCGCCTCCCAGACGTTGAGGAGCATGTTGGCGAAGCCGAGGATCATGTTGGCGGGCTTGCCCTCCGCGTCCCGGATCGAGCGCGGGAGCGCGTGGAACGCCCGGTGGGCGAGCGAGTCGCCGTCGACGGCGAGCAGGGGTCTCATCGCACGGCCATTCTTGCGTCTTCGGGCCCTGCCGCGCCGACGGCCACGAGAACGAGAGCGGCGCCCCGGTCCACTGCCGGGGACGCCGCTCTCGTGCGCCTTGCCGTCAGGCAGGCCTGACCCGACGCTGGCCCTTCAGGGCAAAGCCCGCCGCGGTGATGAGCAGGACGATCCCGCCCGCGATCGCAGCGTCCCGCGCCGGCCCGGGGATCTCGATGCCCCCGGAGTCGGCCGCTGGAGCTTCGACCGGAGCGGCTCCACCCGTCACCGTGGCCGGTGCCTCGCCGCCGGCGGCACCCACGGCGCCGCCGACCGCGTCCGGCTGTCCCGCGGCTCCCGTAACTGCCGCAGGGGCTTCCCCGCCGGATGCTCCGACGGCACCGCCGATGATCTCCGATCCTGCCCCGCCTTGCACTTCGGCCGGGGACTCGTCGCCTGCAGCGGCGACGGGGCCGGTGGTGGGGCCGTAGTCGGATGGCATCGCCCGTTGGTACCCGGCTGCATCAGCCGCAGCGGCAGCCGCGTAGTCGGACGGCATCGCCCGTTGGTACCCGGCTACGTCGGCGGCAGCTGCGCCGCCTGGCCCGCCGCCTGCGCCCGGGCCGCCTACCGCACCCGCCTGTGCGACCGACGCTCCGGTCGCGGCGGTTGCCACGGCAACGGTGAGGACGAGCGCCCTCTCCCGCAGGCCGTGCCCCTCGACGTCGGCCTCTTCGAAGGCCGACTCGAGCTGGCGGCGGTCGAACGCGAGAGTGACCGTGTCACCGCTACTCGACTCGAGGATGTGCTCGAGATCGTCGTGATCCCAGGCCACTCTGACCGTGCGGGCCTCGCCGTCCGTGGGCCGCATCAGGTCGAGGAAGAGCTCGATCGGTCCGTCCTCGGACCGCAGAACCTCCTCGACCTCCGCGCGAGGCAGCGTCGTCGTTACGCCGTACGCCTCGACGTCGGGCACGGCCTCGACGAGCGTGGCGCTTCCATGTGCTTCCTCCATATTCCACCTCCCTTCGCGCGAGGAGTTGCTACTACCAGACGTTCCAAACCCACTCGATCTTCCCACTCGGGGTTCGGGAAGGCAACGGCTCGCTGCTAAAGCCCTCACTCGTTTCTGCCGTTTCAGCCCTTCGCTAAGGTGTTTTGCAGTGCCTAAGACGCTTGTCATCGCCGAGAAACCCTCCGTCGGCCGCGACCTGGCGGCCGCGCTGCCGGGTTCCTTCGCGCAGAGCAAGGACAAGACGCACCTCGTCGGCGACGAGTTCGTCGTCAGCTGGGCGGTCGGCCACCTCGTCGGCCTCGCCGCGCCGGAGGCGTACGACCCGAAGCTGAAGAAGTGGCGCTTCGCCGACCTGCCGATCCTGCCCGAGCATTTCCAGCTCGTCCCCAACGACGACAAGGCGAAGAAGCAGCTCCAGGCCGTCCACAAGCTCATGCGCGACCCCGAGATCGAGCGCATCGTCAACGCCTGCGACGCCGGCCGCGAGGGCGAGCTGATCTTCGCGTACCTCTACGAGACCTCGGGAGTGGACAAGCCCGTCGAGCGTCTCTGGCTGAACTCCATGACGAAGGGCGCGATTCGGGAGGCCTTCGAGCACCTCCGGCCGGGCGAGCAGATGCAGCTGCTCGAGGAGGCCGCCCGCTCGCGCTCGGAGGCCGACTGGCTCGTCGGCATGAACGCCACACGGGCGGCCTCGATCCGCCTTCGCTCGGCCTTCGACGGCGCCGTCTCGCTCGGGCGCGTGCAGACTCCGACGCTCGCGCTGATCGCCCGCCGCGAGCAGGCGATCCGCGCGTTCGTCCCGCAGCCCTACTGGCTGGTCGAGGCCGCCTTCGAGGCGACGCGCGAGCGCCGCTACAGCGGCCGCTACCTGGGCGGCAAGAGGATCGCAGAGGACGAGGCCGCCGCGATCGTCAGCGACTGCGAAGGCCGCCCCGGGGAGGTCACGAAGCTGGAGAAGAAAGAGGAGCGCGAGCGCCCGCAGCTCCTCTACGACCTCACCTCGCTCCAGCGGCACGCGAACACGCTCCACGGCTTCTCCGCGCGGCGGACACTGGGCGCCGCCCAGCGCCTCTACGAGGAGCACAAGGCCATCACCTATCCGCGCACGAGCTCGCGCTTCCTGACGAGCGAGATGATCGGCGAGATCAAGCCGACCGCGGACCTCGTCGGCCGGAACCGCGAGTACGCCGAGGGAGCCCGCTACGTCGTCCGCCTGGAGAAGCTGCCGCTCGGCCGCGTCGTCAACAACGCCAAAGTCGAGGATCACCACGCGATCATCCCGACCCGCGCCGAGCACGACCTGGGGCGTATGGGCGCCGACGAGCGGAAGATCTACGACCTCGTGGCCAAGCGCTTCCTGGCGGTCTTCCACCCCGAGGCGGTCTACGAGCGCACGCGCGTCGAGACCACGGTCGCCGAGCACGTCTTCCGCACGAGCGGGCGCGTGCTGCTCCAGGCGGGCTGGAAGGCGGTCTACGGCCAGGAGGCCGTCAACGGCGGCCGCCCCGGCGAAGACGACTCGGGCGGCGACCAGCTCCTGCCCTCGCTCGAGCAGGGCGATAGCGTCGAGACGCGTTCGGTCGAGTCGCTGCGCAAGGAGACGCAGCCGCCGCGCCGCTTCACGGACGCCTCGCTCCTCGCCGCCATGGAGACGGCGGGCAAGGACATCGAGGACGCCGAGCTCCGCGAGGCGATGAAGGACTCCGGCATCGGCACGCCGGCCACCCGCGCCGCCATCATCGAGCGGCTCATCGACGTCGGCTACATCGAGCGCGAGGGCCGCGCGCTGCACGCGACGGAGAAGGGCATCCAGGTGATCAACCTCCTGGGCGACCACCCGATCACCTCGCCCGAGCTCACGGGCGAGTGGGAGCACCGCCTGGGCCTGATCGAGCGTGGCGACGACAGCCGCCCCGCGTTCATGTCCGACATCGTCCGCTTCACCACCGAGACCGTCTCCGAGCTCGACAAGCTCAAGGGCGTCCGGATCGAGCGCGCGAACCTCGGCCCCTGCCCCGTCTGCGGGCGCGACGTGATCGAGAACCGCAAGGGCTACTCCTGCTGGACGAAGGACGACCCCGGGTGCGGCTTCGTCATCTGGAAGAAGAAGGCGGGCAAGATCCTCCCCGAGGCCGTCGTTCGCGAGCTGATGGCGAAGGGACGCACCGAGAAGCCCGTGTCCGGCTTCAAGGGCCGCTCCGGTCGGACGTTCCGTGCGAAGCTGCGCCTGGAGCAGGGCGAGGACGGCAAGTGGCGCGTCGAGTTCGACGAGGCGTGGGCGACCGAGCCACGTCAGACGACCGAGCCACGTCAGACGGCCGAGCTAGAGTCCCAGGAAGCCGAGACGGCCAACACTTCGGCCGGCGGAACGTCATAGCTCGAAACGTTCGGTCCGTTATTTCCGTTAAACAGGGGTTAAGCCGGCCGCCCCGGGGGTAGGCGAACGAGGGAATGGGTCTTAGAGTCAGAACGTTGTGCAAGGTGGAGGGAATGCGCCTGCTCTTGTTTAGGGAAAGGACTTTCACAGACACGTGAGTGGACACACGGTGCATGAGCTGTTCGATACCCAAGCCGGCCGCACGCTCCTGGAGGCTGCGGAGGAGCGCGGCTACGTCGAGGCGGCCGAGTTCGAGGCGCTTGCGCTCGAGCTGGACCTCGGCGATGAGGACCTCGCCGAGCTGAAGCACGAGCTGGAGGTGATCGGCCTGGAGGTCGGTGCCCCGGCCGACGAGCCCGACGAGGTCGATCTCACGATCGAGCCGGTTCACGGCGCGGGCGACAGCCTGCAGCTCTTCCTCGCCGACGTCGGTCGCCACAAGCTGCTGACCGCGGCGGAGGAGGTCACGCTGGCCAAGCGCATCGAGAAGGGTGACCCGCTCGCCAAGCGCCAGATGATCGAGTCCAACCTGCGGCTCGTCGTGTCGATCGCGAAGGGTTACCGCGGGCTCGGTGTGCCGTTCCTCGACCTGATCCAGGAGGGCACGCTCGGCCTCAACCGCGCCGTGGAGAAGTTCGACTGGCGCCGCGGGTTCAAGTTCTCGACGTACGCGACCTGGTGGATCCGCCAGTCGGTGCAGCGTGCCGTGGCGAACAACGCCCGCACTATCCGCGTGCCCGTGCACGTGGTCGAGCGCCAGCAGAAGCTCGGGCGTGCTGCCCGCCGGCTCGAGGTCGAGCTGGGGCGGGACGCGACGCGCCAGGAGCTCGCCGAGGCCACGGGTCTGCCGATCCAGCACGTGGACGAGGCGCTCTCGGCCGCTTCGGCGTCGGTCTCGCTGAACCAGAGCGTGGGCGCCGACGACGAGGGCGAGCTGGGCGACCTCTTCGCCGACCGCGAGGCGGCCGACCCGTTCGACGAGGCCGAGGAGTCGCTGCGCAAGCAGGGTGTCCGCAAGGCGCTCGACGCGCTCCCCGAGCGCGAGCGGCGCATCCTCGAGCTGCGCTTCGGCTTCGAGGGCGAGCCGTGGACGCTCGAGGCGATCGGCGCCGAGCTCGGCCTGACGCGCGAGCGCGTCCGCCAGCTGGAAGGCCAGGCCCTGCAGCGCCTCGCCGCGCTTCGCGAGCTCCAGTCGGCCGCGGCCTAGCGC
>JBOHAJ010000334.1:0-4167 GCA_050697715.1 Gaiellaceae bacterium | reverse complement strand
GTTCTCGTTCACAGCACTCGTAGTGGTCGGTGACGAGGTCGACCGCGTCGGCGTCGGCTACGGCAAGGCGCGGGAGGTGCCGCTCGCGATCTCGAAAGCCGTCGAGGACGGCAAGAAGAACCTCTTCACGGTCCCGAAGCACGGGACGACGATCACGCACGAGATCCTGGGCCGGTACGGCGCGGCCCGAGTGCTGCTCCGGCCGGCAAGCGAGGGAACGGGCGTCATCGCCGGAGGCGGAGTGCGCGCCGTGCTCGAGCTGGGAGGTGTCCGGGACATCCTCGCGAAGAGCCTGGGCACGACGAACCCCGTGAACATGCTCAAGGCCACCGTGCAGGGGCTCCAGAGCCTGCGTCGGCCGGAGGACGTCGCCAAGGCGCGGGGTAAGACGATCACGCAGGTGCTGCCCGTGCCGAAGCAGGCGCCGGAAGAGCCGACGGAAGAGCCCGTCGAGGCCGCGGCCGCGCAAGAGGCGCCCGTCGCCGTCGGCGCGGAGGAGACCGCTGATGAGTAAGACGCTGAAAATCACTCAGGTCCGTAGCCAGATCGGCCAAAGCGAGCGCCATCGGGGCACTCTGCGCGCGCTCGGCCTCGGGAAGATCGGCCGCACCGTCGAGCGCCCGGAGAGCCCGGAGGTCGCCGGTATGCTGCGGAAGGTTCGCCACCTCGTCCGTGTCGAGGACGAGAACTAGTGGTCATTCCAGTGATGCTGTCGAGGTTCTGGGTCGTGAGCACCAAGCGCTGCAAGGACGCAGAGAGCGTCCATATGCAGGCATATGGGCGCGACCGAGGACGCCGCAGCGCGCTGCGTGATCGCGGGCCAGAGCCCGGCGTGTATTGCTGGGAGGGGCACTAACCCTTCTCCTCGCTCTTCTTCGCCGTCTTCTCCGGCGTCTTCCTCTCGCTCGTCGCCTTCCTCGCCGTCGCCGAGCGGGTCGCCTGCTTGCCGATCGACTGGATCTCGATCCGCGTGAGGTGGGCGCGGAAGCCCCGGCGCCGGCGGTAGCCGGTGCGCTTGCGGTACTTGCCGATGATGAGCTTTTCGCCGAGGACGTGCTCGGCGACCTTCGCAGTCACCTGCTGGCCCTCGAGCCCGTCCGCGCCGAGCTTCGGCTCGCCCTCCCCGCCGACCATGAGCAGATCGGGGTGGAAGGTCTTGCCCTCCCCGTACGGCAGCCGGTCCACGAGCAGGCGCTGCCCCTCGCTGACGCGGTACTGCTTCCCTCCGATCTTGACAACGGCATAGGCACTCATGACGCGGAAGGAGCGGGCTCCTGGCCCGCCTCCGGCCCGGATTCTACTGTCTTCTTCTTGCGTCCGCGGCCTCCGCGAGTGCCGCGCCGCGTCTTCTTCTTGGGCTTTTCCGCCTCGGTCTTGGGCTTCTCCGTCTCGGCCGCAGGCTCTTCGGCAGGGCCGTCGGGCTCGGCAGGAGTCTCGGCCTCGGTGGGCACCTCGGCCACCGGGGAAGCTTCCGTCTTCTTCTTCCTGCCGCGGCCGCCGCGAGTTCCGCGGCGGGTCCGCTTCCTCGGCTTGGGCTCCCCCTCGGCGGCCGGAGCGGCTCCGTCCCCGGACACGGCCTCCTTCGGTGCCTTCGGTGCCTCGGCCGCCTCCTCCGTGGCTTCCGGGGCCTCCTCCGCCAGGACGGCGTGGGCCGACGTGCGGCCGGCGTGGTCCACTCGAACCTTCACGGTTTCCCCCAGCCGGCGTGCGCCTCCCGTGACGGTCACGACGTAGCCGTCGAGACGGGCGATCGCGTCGCCCTCCTCGTGCATGTGCTCCTCCTCGAGCTTCACCTCGAGCTCCTGGCCGGCCGTGACGGGGAACGCCTGTGGGTCGATCTCGGCGACCGGCCCCTCGGCTGCGACGGCGAAGTGGCTCGGGGCCCACGTCTTCTTCGTCTTGAAGGCGAAACGCCGCCCCGTCTCCTTCTCGAGCTCGTCGAGCCGCGAGCCTCCCGGCCCGATGAGGATCCCGGCCACCTCCGAGTTGAGCTCGACGAGGAACGCCTCGCTCTTCGAGGCGGCGACGTGCGCCCTCAGCCGCCGTTCCGCCTCGACCGCGTGTGTCTCGGCCGAGAGGACGACACCCTGTCCGGCGCAGGTGGGGCAATGGATCGTGAGGATCTCGCGCGGTCCGTCCGTCACGTTCTGTCGCGTCATCTCGACGAGCCCGAGCGGCGAGATCTCGACGACGTAGGTCTTCGTCCGGTCACGCTGGAGCTCGCGCTGGAGCGCCCCCTCTACGAGCTGCCTGTTCTTCGGGTTTGCCATGTCGATGAAGTCGATGACGATGATCCCGCCGATGTCGCGGAGACGAAGCTGGCGCACGACCTCCGTGACGGCCTCGAGGTTGTTCTTCGTGATCGTGTCCTCGAGCCGTGCGTTCGCCTGCTTTCCGCGACCGCCGACGAAGCGGCCGGTGTTGACGTCGATGACCGTGAACGCCTCGGCGTAGTCGAAGATGAGGTAGCCGCCGGAGGGCAGGTCGACCCGCCGGTCGAGCGTCGACTGGATCGAGCCGTAGACACCACCCTTCTCCATGAGCGGCTCGGCGCTGTCGTAGCGCTCCACCCGGGCCGCGAGCTTCGGCGACGTGCGCTTGAGATAGCCGACGATCTTCCGGTACGTGCGCTCGTGGTCGACCACGACTCGTTCGAAGTCGCGGATGAAGAGGTCGCGCACGATCCGGAGCGGGAGCTCTGCTTCCTGGTAGACGAGCGCGGGCGCCTCCGCGCGGTTGGCCCGCCCCTTGATGGTCGACCAGAGCTTGAGCACGAGCTTGACGTCCCCCTCCAGCTCCTCCTTCGTCGCGCCCTCGGCGGCCGTGCGGACGATGATGCCGCCCTCGGGGACGTCGAGCTCCTTGCAGATCGCCTTCAGGCGGTCCCGCTCCGCGTCCTCGAGCCGGCGCGAGACGCCGATCCCGTCGCCGAAAGGCGTGTAGACGATGAAGCGGCCCGGGAGCGAGACCTCCGTCGTGAGCCGAGCCCCCTTCGTTCCCATCGGATCCTTGACCGCCTGGACGAGGACCTCCTCGCCGCGCTGGATCAGCTCCTGGATCTTGCGCGTCCCCCGGCGGCCCTCGAGCTCGGGCGCGACGATCTCGTCCACGTAGAGGAAGCCGTTCTTCTCCAGGCCGATGTCGACGAACGAGGCCTCCATGCCGGGGAGGACGTTGTCGACGACGCCCTTGTAGACGTTGCCCGCGATCGAGCGGCGGCCGGGCCGCTCGAGGTACACCTCCGCCGGCTTCCCGTCCTCGAGCACGGCGACGATCTGCTCGCCGACCTGCACCGAGACGAGAATCTCCTTCTTGACGTCGGCGACCGCCCGGCGCGCGCCTGCCGGAGTGGCCCTGCGGGAGGGCGAGCGGCGGCGTCTCGGCTTTGGCTCCTCCTCCTTCGCGGGCTTCTCGGCCTTCGGAGGCTCGGGCTGCTCCTTCTTCTTGGCGCGTCCGCGCCCGCCGCGGCTACCGCGGCGGCGGCGCGTGGGCTTCTTCTCAGGCTCCTCGGCCTGAGCGGCGGCGGGACCCCGGCGCCGCGAGGGCGGCGCCTCCGTCTCCTCGGGCGCCTCCGGAGCGGCGGCCGCGGGCGGCGCCTGCTCCTCGTCGGTGTGCTTCCTCTTGCGAAACCATGGCACGGTAAGGGACTCCTTTCGGGCGCACGTCGGCGCAAGCGCCCTCGGGGCGCTCGATCAGGCGCAGCGTGTTCGCCTCAGCAAAGCTCATGTGTTCTGAACGCCTGGATCCCGCTCGCCCGATCTGGGCCCGGTGCTCCCTGCGCTTCTCGTCGAAGGGTAGCAGCGAAACGCTTTCAGGCGGCGGCCGGGCGGACCCTGGAGCGCTTGCGCTCCACCGCACGGAGTCGCTGCTTGAGGCGCGCCCACGCCCACGGCTCGACCTCCTCGTAGCGCCCCGTGGTGTCTTCCGCCCGGATGGACTCGAGGTACTCGAACCAGGCGTCGGCCTCCTCGAGCGCTAGAGCCTCCCCCTGCGACCGCATGTCCTCGGCGCTCATAGGCCGGCCTCCGGCCTATGAGCGAGGGGAAGGGGCGCGGGGGAACCGGGAGGTTCCCCCGCCGAGAAGAAAGGGGTCCGTGGGGGAAACATGGTTTCCCCCACGGGAGGAAGCCGAAGGCGAACGACGCTCATAAGCGCACAGGCTAGGAC
>JBOHAJ010000333.1:0-9444 GCA_050697715.1 Gaiellaceae bacterium | reverse complement strand
CGGCGACGGCCTCCTGGGAGCAGGGGCAGGTGGCCGTCTTCGGGCCGGGCCGGGAGGGCGAGCAGACCGCCTGCGGGGTAACGCTCGGCCCGGAGACGCGTGGCATCGCGCATCCGGTCCTTCCCTGCGGCGTCGAGCTGATCCTCGCGGCCGGCGACCGTCAGGTGCGAGCGGAGGTGATCGAGCGTGGCACGGTCGAGGGCGGACGTGCCTTCGACGTCACGCCGGCACTGGCGGCCGAGCTCGGGGTGCAGGGCGAAGCGTCGATCCGTTGGCGCTTCGCGCGCTAACCCTCGTCGAGCAGTGTCGAAGACCTCGTGTTCCTTCGCTAGAGTGAGTTGCGGTGCTCGACTCCGTGCGTGGCGCCGTGCGCATATGTAGAACCAACACCTACTGAGAGGGAGCCCGGGTCCGGCCCCGAGCCGGCAGGGCACCCACCTGGTTTTCCAGGTTCCTCACGCACGGCGCTTCATCGGCGGAGTGGGGCACTTCTTTTTCTCCATGGCCACGCAGGAGCTCATCGGGAACGCGGCCCGGGACGGCGATCTCGCCTGGGTGCGGCTCGCCGTTGAGGGCGGTCGCATCGTCGAGAGCCGTGGCGACGGGCCTGGGGCGGCGGAGCTCTGCCGCGCCGTCCGAGGGCTGACGACGCTCGCGGCCGCAGCAGTCCCGGGGAAGCCGCTGGCGCTCGACGCGCTCCACGATGCGCTTGGCCCCGCCGTCGCCGCCCCGCCCGTCCCTGCACGGGTGGCCGTGGCCATGTCGGGCGGCGTGGACAGCGCCGTCGCGCTCCTTCGCGCCCGCGAGGCGGGGCACGCGGCGGTGGGCGTGACGCTGCGCCTCTGGATCGATCCCGCCGGGCCAGACGCCGAGCGGGTCTGCTGCTCGCCCGCTGCCGTCGTCGAGGCGCGCGAGACCTGCCATGCGCTCGGGCTCCCGCATGTGACGCTCGACCTGCGCGAGGGCTTCCGCCGCGCGGTGGTCGCCCCCTTCGTGAGCTCGTACGCGCGCGGGGAGACTCCCAACCCCTGCATCCGCTGCAACGGGAGCTTTCGCTTCGCAGCGCTGCTCGCCTTCGCGCGGCGTGTCGGGGCGTCCAGGCTCGTCACGGGTCACTATGCCCGGCTCGCCGAGCACCGGGGCCGCCTCCTCCTCGCGAGGGGTGCCGACCCGGCCAAGGACCAGTCGTACATGCTCGCCCGCCTCGACCCGCGTCTTCTCCGCCGGCTGTGGTTCCCGCTCGGGGAGCAGGGGAAGGAGGAGACGCGCTCGGAGGCGCGGGCCGCCGGGCTCGAGGTGGCCGAGCGAGCCGAGAGTCAGGAGGCCTGCTTCCTCGCCGGCGCGGACTACCGCGACTTCCTCGCCCGCCAGGGGCTTGCCGCGCGCGAGGGCGCCCTCGTCGACGAGGCCGGTCGCGAGCTCGGGCGTCACGAGGGCTTCTGGCGCTTCACGCCAGGCCAGCGAAAGGGCCTCGGCGTCGCGGCCGGCAAGCCCGTCTACGCCCTCCGTACCGATCCCCGGACGAACACCGTCGTCGTCGGCGCCCGCGAGTCGCTCGCCCGCACGAGCGTCTCGGCCCGGAGCGGCCGCCTCTTCGTCCCCGTCGAGCGCGTGGAGGCGAAGGTCCGCTACCGCTCGCCCGCCGTGCCGGCCACCGTCGCCCCCGAGGGCCGCGGCTTCCGCCTCGCGCTCGACGACCCGGCCCACGGGGTCGCGGCAGGTCAGGTCGCCGTCCTCTACGAGGGAGACGCCGTGGTCGGCGCCGGGCTCATCACATCCGCCGAATAGAATCCTGTCGATGCCGCTGGCGGAATTTACGGCACTCGACGGGCTCTGGGTCGCCCTCAGCGTCTTCCTCGTGCTGACCGCACTGGGGCTCGTCTACCTGCTCGTGCGCCTCGGCGGAACCGTTGGACGGCTTTCGTCGTTCATCCAGGGACTGGAACGGGAGGTGCTCCCGGTCGTGAACCAGGCCGCGGGAACGATGGAACGCGTCAACGCGCAACTCGACAAGGTCGATCGCGTCACCGACAGCGCGGTCGATGTCGCCGACAGCGTGGACACAGCCGTTCGGGCGGTCACGCTCGCTCTGACGAAGCCCGTACAGAAGATCTCCGGACTGGTGGAGGGCATCGCCCACGGCGCGTCCACGCTCAGAGCGCGGCGCGATGTGCGCGGGGCCTTCCACGCGGGGCGCGAGGCCGCCTCGCGGCGGGAGCGGGAGATCTCCGAGGAGCTTCGCCGGAGCGGAGCGGGCGATGAGTTCTGACGCGATCACGCTCTCGTTCCCTCCTCTCCGGCCGTTCCACGGCGTCGCGCGCCTCGTCGTGGGCGGGCTGGCGGCCCGGCTCGACCTCACGTACGAGCACCTGGAGGATCTCCAGCTCGCGCTCGCGAGCGTGCTCGAGCGGGAGGAGTACGCCGCTTCCGACGCGGTCACGCTCGAGCTCCTCGTCAACCCGGAGTCCGTGGGGATGGTGATCGGGCCGCTGAACGAGGACCGGGTCCGGGCGGACCTCGTACCGGACGCCGGCAACGGCATCTCGCTCCACCGCCTGCTCTCCACGCTCGTGGGCTCGCTCGAGCTCGAGCAGCGCGACGGCGGCGCCTGGCTTCGGCTCGAGAAGCGCGTTCCGCTCAAGCGACCGAAGGACAGATGAGCCCTCCCGAGATCAAGGCCGACCGCGAGCTGCTCCGCCGCTACCACGAGGGAGGCGACCTCGAGGCCCGCGAGCGCTTGATCGAGCAGTACCTTCCCCTCGTCCGCTCGCTCGCGCGGCGCTACTCGTATCGGGGGGAGCAGCTCGAGGATCTCGTCCAGGTCGGCTGTATCGGCCTCATCAAGGCGATCGACCGCTTCGACATCGACCGCGGCGTCGAGCTGACGACGTACGCGACCCCGAACATCATCGGCGAGATCAAGCGGCACTTCCGCGACAAGGGCTGGTCGGTGCGCGTGCCTCGCGGGCTCCAGGAGCTGAACGTCCGCCTCTCCAACCTGCTCGAGCAGCTCACCGTCCAGTTCGAGCGCTCGCCGACCATCGCCGAGCTCGCGCAGGCGTCCGGCGTCCAGGAGGAGGAGGTGCTGGAGGCGCTCGAGTCCGGCCAGGCGTACGCGACGCTCTCCCTCTCGGGGCCGAGCTCCGGCGACGGCGACGCCGATCTCGACCCGCTCGAGTCGCTCGGGGAGCTGGAGCACGAGTACGAGGTGAGCGAGAACCGGGCGGTGCTGGCGCCGGGACTCAGGGCGCTGGACGAGCGCGAGCGGAAGATCCTCCACCTGCGCTTCTTCGAGGGGTTGACGCAGTCGCAGATCGCCCAGCTGATGGGCATCTCGCAGATGCACGTGTCGCGCCTCATCCGCCGCTCCCTGGAGAAGCTCCGCCAGGAGATCGTTGGGGACCAGCCGGCGCGCCGCGCTTCCTAGACGCGCCCCTGTGGCAGAAGATGTTCCTGCCACGAGAGGAGGATGCATGGCCTTCATCGAGACCGTTTCGGATGAGGAGGCGTCGGGGCCGGTCGCGGATCTCTACGAGGAGGACCTGCGCGATCAGAGTTACGTCACCAACCTCACGCCGGTCTTCGCTCACCGGCCGGCCGCTTTCCGCGCCTGGCAACAGCTCAGCGGAGCGATCAGGCAGACGATGGACGCTCGCCGCTACGAGCTGGCCACGCTCGCGGCGGCTCGTCGCCTGAAATCGAGCTACTGCATGCTGGCCCACGGCAGTGTTCTCTCGGAGCGCTTCTTCGAGTCGGCCCGGGTGCGCGACCTCGCCGTCGACCACCGCACCGCCGGTCTCGACCCCGTCGATGTAGCGGTGATGGACCTGGCGGAAAAAGTCGCCGCCGATGCGACGTCCGTCACCGAGAGCGACGTCCGGCGCCTGCGCGACCTCGGCCTCTCCGATGCGGAGGTCGTCGACGTCGTTCTCGCGGCCGCGGCGCGGTCCTTCTTCAGCAAGGTGCTCGACGGGCTCGGCGCCGAGCCCGACGCGGCGTATGCCGCGCTCGATGCGGAGCTCCGCGACTCGCTCACGGTCGGCCGTCAGATCGCGCAGAGCCCCGACCTAGAATCGGGTTGATGCGCACCTCCGCCGAGCTGCGGGAGGGGTTCCTCTCCTACTTCGAGTCCAAGGGCCACAAGCGGCTGCCCTCCTGGCCGCTGATCCCGCGCTCGGACGATCACTCGACGCTCCTCACGACGGCCGGCATGCAGCCCCAGATGCCGTACTTCCTCGGCCGCGAGCCGCCGCCGGCACCGCTGACGACGACGGCGCAGAAGTGCTTTCGCACGCAGGACATCGACGAGGTCGGCCTCGACGGCCATCACCTGACCTTCTTCGAGATGCTCGGCAACTTCTCGTTCGGGCAGTACTTCAAGGAGGGGGCGATCGAGCTCGCGACAGAGTTCATCCGCGAGCACCTCGAGATCGACTGGGACCGCGTCTGGGTGACGGTGCACGCGGGCGACCCGGCCCTCGGGCTCGGCGAGGACGAGGTCGCGATCGAGCTCTGGGAGAAGATCGGGATGCCGCGCGAGCGGATCGTCGGACTGCCGAGCTCGGAGAACTTCTGGTCCGTGGGCGGGCCGGGCCCGTGCGGCCCCGACTCGGAGATCTACTTCGACTACGGCGAGGAGTACGGCTGCGGCGAGCCCGACTGCGCTCCCGCTTGCCCACGCTGCGATCGGTTCCTCGAGTTCTGGAACCTCGTCTTCATGGAGTACGAGCTCCGCGCCGACGGGACGCTGACGCCCCTTCCCAAGCAGAACGCCGACACCGGCATGGGGGTCGAGCGGCTCGCGGCGATGGTCCAGCAGGTGCGCTCCGTCTACGAGACCGACGGCTACCAGGCGATCATGCACTGGATCGAGTCGGCCAGCGGAGTCGCCTGGGACGCGAACGAGACGGCGACGAAGGCGCACCGCGTCCTCGCCGACCACGGGCGCGCGATGACGTTCCTCGTCGGGGACGGCGTCATGCCCTCGAACGAGGGTCGCGGCTACGTGCTGCGGCGCGTGATCCGGCGGGCCGTTCTGCACGGGCGCGACATCGGGCTGGAGGACTTCCTGCCGCAGCTCGCCGACGTCGTCGTCGAGCAGATGGGGGACGTCTACCCGGAGCTGCGCGAGAACCAGGCGACGGTCCGCGGCATTCTCGACGCGGAGGAGTTGCGTTTTTCCCGCACTCTCGCCGTGGGCGAGGGGTTCTTCGCCGAGGCGGCGGAACGGGGCGGGATCTCCGGCGAGGACGCGTTCCGCCTCCACGACACGTACGGCTACCCGATCGAGCTCACGCGGGAGCGCGCGCGCGAGCGCGGGCTGGCCGTGGACGAGGACGGCTTCGCGCGCCTCATGGCCGAGCAGCGCGAGCGCTCGCGCTCCGCGGCGGGAACCGGCGCAGGGGTCGAGCGCGCGGCGGAGCTCGCCCGCTCGGCCGGCTTCGGCGCCGAGTTCGTCGGCTACGAGAAGACCGACGTCCTCACCCAGATCGGCGCGCTCGAGGAGCTCGGCGACGGGCTGTTCCTGGCGAAGCTACGTGAGTCGCCCTTCTACCCCGAGGGCGGCGGCCAGGTCACCGACCGGGGCTGGATCGAGAAGGACGGGCGCCGCGCCGAGCTGGCGGAGGCGTTCCGCTTCGGCGACGACCAGGCGCTCCTCTTCGAGGGTGAGGGGTTCGCCGAGGGGGACCGCGTGCGCGCCGTCGTCCCGTGGAAGGTGCGCTTCCCGACGATGGCGAATCACACGGGGACGCACCTCCTGCACCGCGCGCTCCAGCTCGTGCTCGGCGACCACGTCCGACAGGCGGGCTCGGCCGTCCGGCCCGACAAGCTCCGCTTCGACTTCACGCACCCGCAGGCCCTCGCGCACGAGGAGCGCCGGCGGGTCGAGGAGCTCGTGAACGAGCGCATCTTCGAGAACCTGCCGGTGCGCGCTTTCGAGACGCCGATCGAGGAGGCGCGCAGGCTCGGCGCGATGATGCTGTTCGGCGAGAAGTATGGTGACGTCGTGCGCGTGGTCGAGATTCCGGACTTCTCCCGCGAGCTCTGCGGCGGCACCCACGTCCGCTCCACCGCCGAGATCGGCGCCTTCGCCGTCCTGTCCGAAGGCTCGGTCGGTTCGGGGGTGCGCAGGATCGAGGCGGTCACGTCCGGCGAGGCGTTCGCCTACCTGCGCGGGCGGGCGCACGAGGCCGAGGAGCTGCGCGCGCAGCTCGAGGAAGCGCGGCGCGAGGCGAGGAAGCGGCCGGAGGCTGCGGCTGCGGTCGCCCTGACCGGAGAGCGGGAGCAGGAGGTGAACGGGGTGCGCGTCTACGTCGCCGAGGTTGCGAACGCGGACGCCGACCGCCTCCTCGAGGTGTCCGACCAGGAGAAACGGAAGCGGAGCCCGGCCGCGGTCGTGCTCGGTGCCCTCGAGAACGGCCGTGTCCACCTCGTTGCCAATTTCGACAACGCAGCGGTCGAGCGGGGCGCGAACGCCTCCGAGGTCGTCAAGGCGGCCGCGGCCGTCGTCGGCGGAGGAGGGGGCGGCCGGCCCACGATGGCGCGCGCGGGGGGGCGCGACCCGGAAAAGCTCGGCGAGGCGCTCGCCGAGGCGGAGCGGGTGCTCCTCGATGTCCTCTCCTGAGAGGGAGCTCGAGGCCCTCAAGCGCGAGAACGAACGTCTACGGGTGCTCGCTGCGCGGGAAAAGGGACTGCTCGACACGCTCCTCGAGCAGAGCCCTCACGGCGTCATCGTTTGCGACGCGAGCGGGAAGCTCACGCTGCAGAACAGGGCCTCCGAGCGGATCTGGGCGGGGAGCGCGACGGCCGAGGACGTCGAGAGCTGGGGGCAGTACCGGGCCTTTCACCCCGACGGTCGCGCCTACGAGGGGAGCGACTGGTCGATGGCCCGCTGCCTCTCGAGCCGCGAGGTCGTCGATGCTGAGGAGGTGTACTTCCAGCGCTTCGACGGGACACCCGGCTGGCTGCTCGGAAGCTGCGCACCACTGATCGGCCCGGACGACGAGCTCCTCGGCGCCGTCTCGGTGTTCGCGGACATCACGCCCTTCAAGAAGCTCGAGGCCGGCAACCGGCGGCGCGCGCTCGAGATCCACGACGACGTGGTCCAGGAGATTGGCGTCGCAAAGATGGCGCTCGCGCTCGACCGGTCCGAGCAGGCGGAGCAGGCGCTCGGGGAGGCGCTCGCGGCCGCCCAGAAGATCGTGGGCGACCTCCTGCGGGACGCGGGACCCGAAGCGGTCGCGCCGGGCCGTCTCCGCCGGAGCTCGGAGGCGGACGGCACGTGAACGCACGCGTCCTCGTCTGCGACGACGTCAAGGGCATGCGCGACCTGCTGGCGCTGGCGGTCGCCCTCACGCCCGAGCTCGAGCTCGTCGGGGAGGCCAGGAACGGCCGCGAAGCGGTCGAGCAAGCGGCTGCCCAGCAACCTGACGTCGTCCTCCTCGACCTGGCCATGCCGATGATGGACGGCCTCGAGGCGCTGCCGGAGATCCGCGGCGTCGCACCCGGGGCGAAGGTGATCGTGCTTTCGGGCTTCGACGCAGACCTCGTCGCCGAGGAGGCTCTTGCCCTGGGCGCCGAGCGGTATCTGGAGAAGGGCCTCGATCCACTCGAGATCGCTCGCATCGCCGGGGAAGTCGCAACCACGCCCGGCTGAAGCGGGCGGGCCGCAAGCGTCACTACAATCGCGCGGCGGTGAAGGTGCTCGCGCTCGACTACGGCTCAGCGCGGACCGGCGTGGCTGTGTCCGACCCGACTGGCACGGTCGCGCGGCCGCTCGAGGTCGTCGAGCGCGCCGACGGCGACGCCGGTCTGGCTCGCGTGCTCGAGCTCGCCCGGCGAGAAGGCGTCGAGCGCATCGTCGTCGGCCTTCCCGTGACGCTGCGCGGCGAGCGCGGCGCCCAGGCTGAGGAGACGGCGCAGTTCGTCCAACGGCTGCGTGCGGCCACCGACCTCCCGGTCGAGAGCTTCGACGAGCGCTTCACCACCGCGCTGGCCCGGAGCGTGGACGCGAAGGCCCCCGAGGACGCCGTCGCCGCCGCGCATCTCCTCACCGGCTACCTCCAGTGGAAGAGCAGCGCCCGCCCCGCGTAAGGACCTACCGCACGGGAGGAGGCGGCGGCAGACGCGCTGCCGCCGTGCTGGGCATCCTGCTCGGATTCGGCATCCTCGGCGCGGTCGCCTTCGCGCTCGCGGGAGGCGTGGGCGACGGACCGGTCGCGCCCGACGCAAGCGGAGCCGGAACGGGCGAGGTCGAACCCCCGAAGCCGATCCTCCGCATCGTCTTCCCCGAGGGCTTCACGCGCAAGGAGATGGCCCGCCGCATCGCCGAGGTGAACCAGATCGCCGAGGACAAGCGGAACATCACGCCGTCGCTCTCGCCCAAGGAGTACCTGGGCGCGAGCGTCCGGGTGCGGACCGGCTCGCTTCCCACGGACTTCAAGGGCCTGAAGGCGCCGCACCTGGAGGGCTTTCTCTTCCCGGCGACCTATGAGTTCTTCCCGGACACGACGTCGCCCGAGCTGATCGCGCGCCAGCTCGACGCCTTCTCGAACGCCTGGGCCAGGGTGGACACGAAGTACGCCCGCTCCAAGCGGCTGACGCCGTACGACATCGTCGTCATCGCCTCGATGGTCGAGAAGGAGGTGCAGGTGCCGAAGGAGCGGGCCCTCGTCGCGGCGGTGATCTACAACCGCCTGCGCGTCGACATGCCGCTCGGGATCGACGCCACGATTCGCTACGGGCTCGACATCCCGCCGACGCAGGCGATCCTCCAGAGCCAGCTCGACTCTGACAGCCCCTACAACACGCGCAAGTTCGCCGGGTTGCCGCCGACGCCGATCGGAAATCCTGGACTTGCCTCGCTTCAGGCCGCCGCCCACCCTGCCGAGGTGGATTTCCTCTACTTCGTCCGCAAGGCCGACTGCAAGAGTCACTTCTTCACGGCGAGCAAGCAGGAGTTCGACGAGTACCCGCGCGCCGGACTCCAGTGCTGAGCGGCGAGACGCGCCTAGTCGGGCTCCTCGGGTTCCCACTCTCGCATTCCCTCTCGCCCAGGATGCAGAACGCCGCCTTTGCGGCGCGCGGCCTCGACTGGACGTACGTGCCGCTGCCCGTCGAGCCCGGGAGCCTCGAGGCTGCCGCCGCGGGTCTCGTCGCGCTCGGCTTCGCGGGCGCGAACGTCACCATTCCCCACAAGACCGCCCTCGTCGCCTACTGCGACGAGCTGGACGAGGTCGCCGAGCGCGCCGGTTCGGTCAACACGCTCGTCGTGCGGGACGGGCGCCTGCTCGGCTCGAGCACGGACGGGGCTGCGGTGGTGGAGCAGGTGGATGCAGGGGATGCGGACGTGCTCGTGCTCGGGGCCGGCGGGGCGGCGCAGGCGGTGGCGACGGCGCTCGTCGAGGCCGGCTGCTCGTCGCTTCGCGTGGCTGCGCGCAACGC
>JBOHAJ010000332.1:0-3927 GCA_050697715.1 Gaiellaceae bacterium | reverse complement strand
TCCAGAAGACCGGCTCGTTCAAGCCGAGAGGGATCCTGGCCAGGCTCGCCTCGCTGACTCCCGAGGAGCGCGAGCGCGGCGTCATCTCGGTGTCGGCAGGCAACGCCGCTCAAGCCGTGGCCTGGGGCTGCGGGCTCGACGGGATCGAGTGCCTCGTCGTCATGTGGGCCGACGCAAGCCGGCAGAAGATCGCGGCGACCCGAGCCTACGGGGCGGCCGTCGACCTCGAGGCGGTCGACAAGCTGCGGGCGTTCGACCGGGTCGACGAGCTTCGGCGGGCGACGGGCCGGACGCTGGTGCACCCGTACGACGACCCCGTCCTGATCGCGGGTCACGCAACGCTCGGTCGAGAGATCGTCGAAGAGCTACCCGACGTCAACGTGGTTCTCGTCCCGGTGGGAGGCGCAGGTCTCGTGGCTGGGGTGGCGACGGGCGTGAGGGAGCGCAGGCACGAGGCGCGCGTCATCGGCGTCGAGCCCGAGCGCTCCGCCGCCTTGCACGAGGCGCTCGAGGCCGGAAAGCCGGTGCTCGTGGACCCCGATTCGATCGCGGACGCGCTCAGCGCGCCGGTGGCCGGCGAGCACGGCCTGCGCGTCTGCCGCGAGCTGGGCGTCGAGTCGCTCCTCGTCTCCGAGGGGGAGATCGGCGACGGCTTCCGCTTCCTCTACGAGCGGGCGAAGCTCGCCGCCGAGCCGGGCGCCGCCGTGGGCGTGGCGGCGCTGCTGGCCGACAGGGTGCCGGAGGTGGAAGGGAGGACGGTCGCGGTCGTTGTCTCAGGAGGCAACGTAGACTCGGAAACGGCCTCTGCTATTCTCAAGAAACCCGCCTCTCGAGCCGATGAAAACTGACATCCACCCCGAGTACGTCCTTGCCACCGTGCGCTGCTCGTGCGGCAACGAGTTCCAGACCCGCTCTACGAAACCCGAGCTTCACGTCGAGATTTGTTCCGAGTGCCATCCCTTCTACACCGGCAAGCAGAAGCTCATGGACACCGGTGGGCGTGTCGAGCGGTTCCAGCGTCGCCTCGAGAAGGCCGACGCGCGCCGCGGTTAGGGAGTAGGTTCCGCCGGTGAGCGCGCCCATCGGCGGTCAGGCCGTTCTCGAAGGCGTGATGATGCGCGGCCCCTCGGCCTGGTCCGTGGCGGTGCGCAAGCCTGACGGGGAGATCGCGGAGGTCAACCGGCCGATCGCGTCGGTCCTCCTCAAGCACCGCTGGCTCCGCCTCCCGGTCCTGCGCGGAGTCATCGCACTCGGCGAGTCGCTTGCGATCGGCTTTCGCGCGCTGGCCATCTCGGCCAACTACGCCGCGCAGGAGGAGGACGAGAACGGAGAGGTGCAGACGGAGCTCACCCGCGGGCAGCTGCTCTTCGCCTTCGGGATCGCGATCGGGTTCGCGCTCCTCCTCTTCAAGGTCTCGCCGGCGCTGATCACGAGCTGGCTCCCGATCGAGTCGACGGGCGCGTTCGTCGTCGTCGAGGGCCTCGTGCGGGTGACCATCTTCGTCGTCTACCTCGTCGCCATCGGCTTCCTGCCCGACCTGAAGCGGGTCTTCCAGTACCACGCGGCCGAGCACAAGGCGATCAACGCCTACGAGGCGGGCGACCCGCTGGAGCCGGAGATCGTGGCGCGCCGCAGCCTCCTGCACGTGCGCTGCGGGACTGCGTTCCTGCTCTACGTGATGGTCATCGCCATCTTCGTCTTCGCGTTCTTCGGCCAGCCGGCGTGGTACTGGCTGATCGCGACCCGCATCCTGCTCCTGCCGGTGATCGCAGGGATCGCCTACGAGGTGATCCGCTTTGCCGCCAAGCATCCGAACATGCCCGTGCTGCGCGAGATCCTGAAGCCCGGGCTCTGGCTCCAGCGCCTGACGACGCGGGAGCCTACGCTCGACCAGATCGAGGTCTCGATCCGCGCGCTCCACGAGGTGCTCCGCCTCGAGGGCCGGCTGACGCCGGAGGAGCGCAAGGTCGAGGTCATGGCGTAGGCGCCCTCCGGGGCTATCCTGGGCGGCATGGCCGCCACGATCGAGGCGCTCGTCGACGAGCTGGAGCGCTCCTACGCCGAAGCGCAGGAGCGCGTCAGCGATCCCGCGGTCTACTCGGACATGAACGCCATGCGCGACGCCGGCCGCCGTCTGCGGGAGCTGGAAAACCCCCACAAGCTCGCGCTGGAATGGCGGGAGGCGCGCGAGGACGCCGAGGCCGCCCGCTCCGACGCCGACCTGCGCGAGCTCCTGCCCGAGATCGAGGAACGGCTCGAGCGCCTCGAGGAGGAGTTGAAGCTCGCGCTCGTCGAGCGTGACCCGAACGACGCGAAGGACGTGATCGTCGAGGTGCGCCAGGGAGTCGGCGGCGACGAGGCGGCGCTCTGGGCGGGCGACCTCTTCCGCATGCTCACCCGCTACGCGGAGCGCCGCGGCTTCAAGTGGGAGCCGCTGGGCTCGAGCCCGAGCGACGGAGGCGGCTACAAAGATGTCACCTTCGCAGTCAAGGGGGACGGCGCCTACTCCGTCTTCAAATGGGAGGGGGGGACGCACCGCGTCCAGCGGGTGCCGGCGACCGAGTCCCAGGGCCGCATCCACACGTCGACCGCCACGGTCGCGGTGATGCCCGAGGCCGAGGACGTGGAGGTCGAGATCGACCCGAACGACCTCAAGATCGACGTCTACCGCTCCACCGGCCCGGGCGGGCAGAGCGTGAACACGACCGACTCGGCGGTGCGGATCACGCACGTGCCGACCGGGATCGTTGTGGCCATGCAGGACGAGAAGTCCCAGCTGCAGAACAAGCAGAAGGCGCTGCGGGTTCTGCGGGCCCGGCTACTCGAGGCCGAGCTGCGCCGCCAGCAGGAGGAGCTCTCCGCCGCTCGGCGCTCGCAGATCGGGAGCGGCGAGCGCTCCGAGAAGATTCGGACGTACAACTTTCCCGAGAGCCGCATCACCGACCACCGGATCAAGCTGACCGTGCACCGGCTCGACCAGGTTCTCGACGGCGCGCTGGACGAGCTCACGGAGTCGCTGGCGGGCGAGGAACGCCGCCGCGCGCTCGAGGCCGCGGCGACCGTGTGAGGCCGCTCGACGCGGTCCACGAGATCGCGCGCGGGCTCGAGGAGGCGGGCGTACCCTCGCCGCGTGTGGACGCGGAGCACCTGGTCGCGCACGTGCTCGAGCTCACGCGCACCGAGCTCTATTCCGGAGACGGGGAGCTGACCGAGGATCAGGTCCGTCGCCTGCGCGCTGTCGGGGAGCGCAGACGAGAGCGAGAGCCGCTCGCCTACATCCTCGGCGAGTGGGGCTTCCGGCGGCTGACGCTCCTCCTCGACGGGCGCGTTCTCATCCCCCGGCCCGAGACGGAGGTCGTCGTCGAGCGCTGCCTCGCGCACCTGGAGGACGTGGCCGAGCCGCGCGTCCTCGACGTGGGCGCCGGCTCAGGCGCGATCGCGCTCGCCATCGCGGACGAGCACAGTGGCGCGCGCGTGCTCGCGGTGGATCGCTCCGACGGCGCGGTCGCCGTCGCCCGCGAGAACCTCGAACGGACGGGCCTCGGCGAACGCGTCGAGTTCGCGCGCGGCGAGCTCCTGCGCGGTCTCTCCGGGCCCTTCGACCTCGTCGTCTCCAACCCGCCCTACGTTCGGCCCGAAGAGTACGAGACTCTCCAGCCCGAGATCCGCCTCTACGAGCCCTACGAGGCGGTCGTCGGCGTCGGCGTGGCCGAAACGATCGCCGGCGACGCGAGGGCCGTCCTCCAGCCGGGCGGCTGGCTCGTGCTCGAGTGCGGCGACGGCCAGGCCGAGTCCCTCGCCGCCGAGCTTCGTGCGCTCGGCTACGCGGACGTGCTCGTGACCCCCGACCTCGCCGGCCGCCACCGCGTCGTCGAAGGCCGCCGTCCCTAGCGGCCAAGTCCTGGGGTCTGACCCCGGGTCATGTCT
>JBOHAJ010000331.1:0-4259 GCA_050697715.1 Gaiellaceae bacterium | reverse complement strand
AGCTTGCGGCGCTTCCCGACGCCGATCTCGCGCGCCTTCTGCCCGGCAAGATGGGGCGCCTCCTACGCGACCGGGCGCGGGGAATCGACCCGCGGCGGCTCGAGCTCGAGGCGGAAACCGTTTCCATCGGGCACGAGGAGACCTTCGAGCGCGACATCGCCGACCGCGAGCGTCTGCACGACGAGCTGCGCCGCATGGCGCTGCGCGTGGCCGACCGCCTGGCCGGGAGCGGCCAGGCGGCCCGAACGGTGACGACGAAGCTCCGCTACCCCGACTTCTCCATCCGGTCGAGGTCGATGACGGTGGAAGCCGGCTTCGCGGACGCGGAGCGGATTGGGAGCCTCGCGTGCGTCCTGCTCGACCGCGCGCTGGCGGACCGACCGGGCGCGCTGCGCCTCGTCGGCGTGAGCGTCTCCAACCTCGAGCCCTACCAGCAGCTGGTGCTGGACGCCTAGAACCACGAGCCCAGCCGCCGTAGGCTTTCTTCGTGTCCGTTTGCCCCACCTGCGGCCAGGAGAACCCGGACATCGCGCGCTTCTGCCTCGCCTGCGCGACGCCTCTGCAAGCGGAAGCCGAGTCCCGCGAGGAACGGAAGATCGTCACCGTCCTCTTCGCCGACCTCGTCGGCTTCACGAGCCGCGCGGAGCGGCTCGATCCCGAGGACGTGCGCGCCCTTCTCTCCCCTTACTACGCGCGACTGCGCAGCGAGCTCGAGCGCCGTGGCGGCACGGTCGAGAAGTTCATCGGGGACGCGGTCGTAGCTCTCTTCGGGGCTCCGGCCGCCCACGAGGACGACCCCGAGCGAGCCGTCCGAGCGGCGCTCGCGATCAGGGACGGGATCGCCGAGCTGAACGAGGACGACCCCAAGCTGGAGCTCCAAGTGCGCATTGCCGTGACGACCGGCGAGGCGCTCGTCGCTCTCGGTGCGCGTCCGAGTGAGGGGGAGGGGATGGCCTCGGGCGACGTCGTCAACACGGCGGCGCGGCTGCAGGCGGCCGCGCCCGTCAACGGCATCCTCGTCGGCGAGACCACCTACCGCGCGACCGAGCGGGCCATCGTCTACCAGGAGCGGGAGCCGGTGGCGGCGAAGGGCAAGGCCGAACCAGTCCCGGTTTGGGAGGCGCTGGAGGCACGGGCACGCTTTGGCGTGGACGTCGCGGCAAGGGGTCGCGCGCCGCTCGTCGGGCGGCGAAAGGAGCTCGACCTCCTACTACACGCGCTCGCGCGGACGCGCGAAGAGCGGGCGCCCCAGCTCGTGACGCTCGTGGGGGTTCCCGGTATCGGCAAGAGCCGACTCGTCTACGAGCTCATGAACGCCGTCGAGGCCGATCCTGAGCTCATCCTCTGGCGTCAGGGGCGAGCGCTCCCGTACGGCGAAGGGGTGACGTTCTGGGCGCTCGCCGAGATCGTCAAGGCTCAGTGCGGCATCCTCGAGACGGATGCAGCCGCGGCCGCGGCGCGGAAGCTCCGCGCGGCGATCGAAAACACGGTCAGCGATCCAGTCGAAGTCGAGTGGGTCGAGCGGCATCTGGGTCCGCTCGTGGGACTCGGCGAGGACGCAGCCCCCGGCGGCGACCGGCAGACCGAGGCCTTCGCGGCCTGGCGTCGCTTCTTCGAGGGCCTGGCCGAGCGAAGCCCGCTGATCCTCGTCTTCGAGGACCTGCACTGGGCGGACGACGGCCTGCTCGACTTCGTCGACTACCTCGTCGAATGGGCAAGCGGGGTGCCGGTCCTCGCCGTCTGCACGGCTCGGCCGGAGCTCTTGACGCGACGACCGGGCTGGGGCGGCGGCAAGCCGAACGCGGCTACCGCGTCGCTCTCGCCGCTGTCCCAGGACGACACCGCCCGCCTCGTGGCGGCCCTCCTCGAGCAGGCCGTGCTGCCGGCAGAGGTCCAGACGGCTCTCCTCGCCCGGGCCGAAGGGAACCCGCTCTACGCCGAGGAGTACGTGCGCATGCTCCAAGATCGCGGCTTCCTTCACCGTGACGGACGGGGCTGGCGGCTCGAGCGGGCAGAGGAGTTGCCGCTGCCCGAGACGGTGCAAGGGCTCATCGCCGCGAGGCTCGACGCTCTGGCTTCCGAGGAGAAGGCGCTGTTGCAGGACGCCGCCGTCGTCGGGAAGGTCTTCTGGCTCGGCGCGCTCGCGGCGATCGGCCGCGAGCCCCGCTGGTCGCTCGAGGAGGGTCTGCACGGGCTCGAGCGCAAGGAGTTCGTCCGCCGTGAGCGGCGCTCCTCGGTGGCGAGCGAGACGCAGTACGCCTTCCTGCACGTGCTCGTCCGCGACGTCGCCTACGGCCAGATCCCCCGCGCACACCGCGTCGAGAAGCACCACCGCGCGGCGCAGTGGATCGAATCGCTGGCA
Organism: Gaiellaceae bacterium; assembly: GCA_050697715.1. GTDB lineage: Bacteria > Actinomycetota > Thermoleophilia > Gaiellales > Gaiellaceae > DASQWP01. Next base: position 1,897 of record JBOHAJ010000331.1, on the reverse strand, counting down.
GCGGACCGCTCGGAAGACCGGGCGGAGATGCTCGCCCATCACTACCTCTCCGCGCTCGGGCTCGCGCGCGCGGCGGGCCTCGAGACCGGCGTCCTAGCGGAGCGCGCTCGAGTGGCCCTGCGCGAGGCGGGCGACCGCGCGGCTGCCCTCAACGCATTCCCAGCCGCAGCGCGCTTCTATGCCGCCGCGCTCGACCTGTGGCCGCGCGAGGAGGCGGAGCGGCCTCGGTTCCTCTTTCGCTACGGTCGCGCGCTCTCGATGTCCGAAAACACGGGCGACGAGGTCCTCGCCGAAGCCCGTGATGCCCTGCTTGCCGTCGGCGACCGCGAGACCGCGGCAGAAGCAGAGATTCTCTTGGCGTGGCTCGTGGAGCACAGGGGGGAGCGAGACCGCTCATTCGCGCACGTCGACCGCGCGGCGGCCCTCGTCGAGGACGTGGGTGCTTCCTACTCGAAGGCGTACGTGCTGAGCAACGTGTCGCGAGTCCTCATGGTTGCGGGAGACGAGAGGGCGATCGCCATCGGCCACGAGGCCCTCGCGATGGCGGAGGCGCTCGGCCTCGAAGAACTCCGTGCGGCGACGCTCGACAACATCGGCACCGCGCGCGCCGGAGCGGGGGACTGGGATGGCCTGGAGGACATCGAGCGCAGCATCGAGATGGCAAAGGCCGTCAACTCCCTCCCAGAGGTCGTCCGTGGTCTCCTCAACCTGGCGAGCGCGCTCCAGTTCCTCGGCGATCTCGAGCGCTCGTTCGGGCTCATGGCCGAAGTGACGAGGCTCGCAGAACGCCTTGGCTACACAGCGCTCATGCGCTGGATGCGAGCGGAACGGGTCGTCGTCGCCTACTTCACCGGTCGCTGGGACGAGTCGCTCAGGCTTGCGGACGAGTTCATCGCGGAGACCGCGGCGGGCTCGCCGCACTACATGGAGAGCGTCTGCCGGGAGTATCGCGGGCGGATTCGGCTCGCCCGGGCAGACGTCCTCGGCGCGATCGAGGACAGCGAAAGGCAGGTCGAGCTCGCTCGGGTGGCGAAGGATCCACAGGTTCTCTACCCGGCGCTCTCCTTCCGCGCCCTGGCGCTCCTCGCGGCTGGACGAAGACGAGACGCGGCGGATCAGGCCGCAGAGTTTCTGGCGCGCTGGCGGCAGAAGCGCGACGTCACCGGTCTATCGTGGCAAGTCGACATGGCGATCGTGTTCGACGGGCTCGGCCGCGGCGACGAGGTCTCGTCTGCGCTTGCCGAGGGTCCGGAAAGCCGGTGGCTCGCGGCCACGAAAGCGTTCGTCTCGGGCGAGTTCGAGCGCGCTGCCGACCTCCTCGGCGAGATCGGCACCCTGCCCGACGAGGCGTACGCTCGGCTGCGGGCGGCCGAGGCGCTCGTCTCCATCGGCCGTCGCGCGGAAGCGGACGCGCAGCTCAGCCGGGCGCTTTCCTTCTACCGATCTGTAGGCGCGACCGCCTACGTCCATCGAGGCGAGGCCCTGCTGGCAGCTTCCGCCTAGCCCACTGGGCGCCGCGCGTCGGGGTACAGCTACGCGGCGGCCGCTGCTGTCGCGGGCCGGGCTTCGAGGTGCTGGTGCGAGGGGCAGTACTCGCGCTCCGGCAGCGGGGTGCGCTGGCAGGGCTTGCCCTTGCGGGTCGTGGCACGGCAGCGGGCGACGCCGCCGTCGAACGCGCCGGCCTCGATCTGCTGCTCGATGAACTCGACGGCCGCGCCGATCCCCTCGGTCACGGCCCAGGCGACCTGCGCCTGCGCCGTGATCGGGAAGTACCGCCTGATGTCCTGGAAGAGCGACCGCTCCGGCTTGGCGAAATAATGTGGGTCGCGGGCGAGCCGCTCCATCGTCTGCTCGCACGCCTCGAGCACCGCGCGCCGATACACGACCTGCGTGCTCG
>JBOHAJ010000330.1:0-4347 GCA_050697715.1 Gaiellaceae bacterium | reverse complement strand
GGTCCTCTCCGCGGGCGGGATCATCGTGCCGCCCGACGGCTACTTCAGGCGCGTGCGGGAGCTCTGCGACGAGCGCGGGATGCTGCTGGTCATGGACGAGGCGCAGACGGGCTTCGGACGCCTCGGGACGATGTTCGGATTCGAGCACGACGGTGTCGCGCCCGATTTTGTCGCGGTCTCGAAGACGCTCGGCGGAGGGATTCCGCTCGCAGCCACGATCACCACGGCGGCGATCGAGGAGGACTGCTTCGCCAAGGGCTTCCTCCACGTCACCTCGCACGTCTCCGACCCCCTCCCGGCGGCCGCCGGCCTCGCCGTGCTCGACGTGATCGAGGAGGAGGACCTCGTCGCGGGGGCGCGCCGGCGCGGCGCGTACCTCCTGGCGCGCCTTCGAGAGCTCCAGGCGGCCCACGAGCAGATCGGGGACGTCCGGGGCCGCGGTCTCCTCGTCGGGATGGAGCTCGTGGAGGACGCCGAGAGCCGCCGTCCCGCCGACGAGCTCGGCGCGGCCGTCACGGGAGAGTGCTTCGAGCGCGGCCTCTCCATGAACATCGTCCGCGCGGGCACGAACGCCAACTGCTTCCGGATCGCACCGCCGCTCGTCGTCAGCGAGGAGGAGATCGACCTCGCGGTCGAGATCATGGATGCCTCGCTCGCGGCGGTGCTCGCCGGCGCCCGGCGTTAGCTTCTAGGCGGCGTCCAGGAACCGCCGCGCCTGCACCCGGTGGTCGTGCACCACTTCGAGCTCGTTCACGCGCACGAGCTCGCCGCCGCGCACGACGGGCTCTCCGCCCACGTAGAGCCGGTCGACCGCGTGCGGCCCGGACAGGACGAGGGCGGCGACGGGATCGTCCGCTCCGCCGAACTCGAGCCCGTCCGTGCGCCAGACCGCGAAGTCGGCGCACTTGCGCGTCTCGAGCGAGCCGATGTCGTCACGCCCGAGCACGGCCGCGCCGCCCCGCGTCGCCAGCCGCAAAGCTTCGCGGACCGTGAGGGCGCCGGGGCCGCCGCGCCCGCGCGCGACGAGGAGCGCCTGCTTCACCTCGCCGAGGAGGTCGGCCCGCTCGTTCGAGGCCGAGCCGTCCACGCCGAGCCCGACCCGCACGCCCGCGTCGAGCATCCAGCGCACCGGGGCGACACCCGCGCCGAGGCGGAGGTTCGACGTAGGGCAGTGCGCGACGCCGGTCCCTGCCCGGGCGAAGGCCGTGACGTCCCCCGGGGAGAGGTGCACGCAATGCGCGCACCAGACGTCCTCCGCCAGCCAGCCCACCTGCTCCAGGTACTCGATCGGGCGGCAGCCGAAGAGGCCGCGACAGTAGTCCTCCTCCTCGACGGTCTCCGCGAGGTGGGTGTGCAGGCGGAGGCCCAGGCGGCGCGCGAGCTCGGCCGACTCGGTCATGAGCCGCTTCGAGACGGAGAAGGGCGAGCACGGCGCGACCGCGATCTCGATCTGCGCGCCGGGGCCCGACTCGTGGAGGACGGCGAGGCCCTCCGTGTCGGCGAGCACGTGGTCGGGGTCCTCGACGATGTCGTCCGGCGGGAGGCCGCCCTGGGACTCGCCCACGTCCATCGACCCGCGCGAGGCGACGAGGCGGACGCCGACGTCGCGCGCGGCCTGAATCTCAGCCTCGACGATCCCCTCCCGTCCGGGCGGGATCAGGTAGTGGTGGTCGAAGACGGTGGTCGCGCCCGAGAGCGCCAGCTCGCAGAGGCCCGCCCGCGCGGCCGCATACTCGGCCTCCGCGTCGATGCGGGCCCAGATCGGGTAGAGCGTGCGCAGCCAGTCGAAGAGGCCGGACTGCTGCGCCCGGGTGCGCGTGAGGTTCTGGTAGAGGTGGTGGTGAGTGTTGACGAGGCCCGGGAGGACGAGCGCCCCGCCGAGGTTCTCGAAATGCTCGGCCGGGGGCGGCGAGCCGGAGCCCACCTCCAGGATCGCCCCGTCCTCGGCGAGGAGCCAGCCGCTCGCGTACTCCGTGCCCTCGTCGTCCATGGTGACGACGTAGGCGTTCGAGAAGAGCGTGCGCACCGGAGCGTGATCCTCTCACAGCCGCGTCCCCCGTTTGCGGGTCGCGCCGGCCCGCCTCCCGGCCGATTCGTGACGTATGTCGCAACCGGTGGCGGAGGATGTGCACGCGCTGCGGCTCCGCTGAGGCGCCCGAGCCTCTCGGCCTCTGCGCGGCCTGCGCCGCGGAGACCCGCGACGAGCTCACGGCGGGTCTCCAACGCCTGACCGAGTACCTGACGGCGTGGGCGGCCTTTGAAGAGTGGCTCCGGTCGAGGCCTGATCTCAGCTAGTGCCCGGGGGGAGCCGGACGTACGGGACAACGGCCGGGCGCCGTGACGGTCGCTGCTACGTACCGCCTCGATACAGATCCTCGGCAGGGGCATTCGGTCCCGACGCTCGGAGCAGGGACAGTCGTACTATCCGGACATGAGCCTCCCCTCACTCGATGCGCGGGGTCGGGGATGGCTCCGCTACCTCGAGCAAAAGCTCGCCCTTCCTGACGACGACTGGTCAAGGTCAGGCACCCCCTCCGCGGCTTGGGACAACGCGTCGGGCGCCCCAACCACCAATTGGTATCGGTTCGATGCGATCGGCATGGCAATCACGCTCGCCATGGCAGCCAAATCTGGAACGTTGGATCCAGACAGAGCGGTGATGCTCCTGAACGGTATTTGCGACCGCCTCCGGCAGTACCACGGCTTCAACGAATGGGTGGAGCAAAAGGGTCCCGATCCGCGCAGGGCCGATTATCCGCAGGAATGGCGAGGTCTTTTGATCCCTCCGGAGGTATGGGGGTCTTACGACTGTCCGGGGTGGGCGGCCAACGGCCGGCAAGAAGTTGGATTCGAGCCGAATCCGATCGAGGCCCAAGGCGCCATCTACTACAAGGGCTTCTTCAACCTCGTGCTGGGATTGCAAGCTCTTCTCGCTCCCGCGCGATCTCCAACCCAGGCGATCGACATTGTCTACGACGACGAGTGGCGTTTCCGATATAGCCACCGCGAGATCAACACGATCCTGACGCAGGAGTTCGGCGCCGCCCTCGAGGGGCAGTCGCAGGGGTTGTGTTGTGAGATTCACAAGCTGTGGCCCCTGTGACTGGCCGAAACGGGTCTCGGTCTGAGACTCTACGACCTGGTGTACGGATCGGACTCGTGGTCGGTGTTCACCAGGTGGTACCGGAGAATCCTTCCCGATGCCGTCGTGCGCTTCGACGACCGGGTGGAGGGGGTCCTGATGTATCGAGACATCAATCTCTCCATCAACCATGCACCCGCCCTCGCTGCGCCAATGGCGCTCACGGTTCAGTGGCTCCTTCCCTTCGACCCCGATACTGCCCGTGACATCTGGAGTACGTACACCGACCGGTTCCTCGTGGATGGACCGGACGGCACGCATGTGCGCCTTACGCCCGAGACCGATGTTGAGGACATCCGCACAACATGCCTGTCGACGTGGCTAGCTCGCGAGTTGGGCGATGACGACGTGTTTGAACGTCTTCTCGAATGGGTCGATACCCATTACGACCCCCGCGTCGACGATGAACGAGGAGAATTCGCCTACTGGTTCGGTCTCAACGAGCCCTATCCCCGCGGCCAGTGGAACAACGTCGTTATGAACGCTTTCGTCGCTCCACCGGGAACCTGGACATCCCTTTTCGGATGACCACTCGATCGTATCCGCACCACGACACGCCACATCTCGACGCTTAAACGCATCTTCGACACGACCTGCGGCTTCGCAAGTTTCACTGGTGCTCCTCGCCAGGCGCTAGACGCGCGCCAACGCGGCCGCGACCTCTTCCAGGCTCGCCAGGCTGTGGCCGCTGGCGAAGACGTCCACGTGGGGGAGGGCGGCCTTCATCCCGCGGGCAAGCGGCTCGTAAGCCGGGTCTTCCTGGAGCGGGTTGAGCCAGACGACGCGGTAGGCGAGGCGTGAGAGCCGCGCCATCTGTTCCGCGAGGAGATCCGGATCCCCGACCTCGAGCCCGTCCGAGCAGACGAGGACGACGGCACCGCGCGCGAGGCCGCCGTGCCCGTGCTCGTCGAGAAAACGCTTGAGCGACTCGCCGATGCGCGTCCCGCCGTCCCAGTCCACGACCTCGGCGGCGGCGCGACGGAGCGCGTCGTCGGGGTCGCCGCCTGCGAGCGCACGGGTCACGCGGGTGAGCCGCGTGCCGAAGCAGAAGGCCTCCCAGCGCGGGTGCCCGCGCAGGGCGGCGTGCGCGAAGAGGACGAGCGCGCGCGAGTAGGCGTCCATGGAGCCCGAGACGTCGAGCAGGAGGACGAGGCGCCGCGGGCGCCGCCGGCGGCTGCGCCAGGCGCGCTCGAGCGGCTCCCCGC
>JBOHAJ010000329.1:0-14285 GCA_050697715.1 Gaiellaceae bacterium | reverse complement strand
ACGCAGGCCGGAGCGTTCCGCGTCTATCGCGACGCCGAGGAGCTGAGCGCCTCGCTCGACGAGCTCGGGATCCTGCCCTGACAACCGGTCGCGCGAGCGGCCCGTTACGCCGCCCGCGCCAGGTCGTCGTCGTCGGCCTCTGGGACCGCGACGACGCCCTCCAGCTCGTCGGCCAGCCGTGCCAGCCCGTCCCGCTCGAGCTGGCGGACGCGCTCGCGGGAGACGCCGAGCTCCTTGCCGATCGTCTCGAACGACTCGGTCTCACCGTCGAAGCCGAAGCGAAGCTCGAGCACCCTTCGCTCGCGTTCGGGCAGGGTGGCCAGCGCCCGACGGACCGCCTGACGCTGGAACGACTCGGCCGCTTCCTCGACGGGATCGCCGGCGCTGGGATCGCTGAAGAGATCGCCGAGCTCGGCGTCGCCGTCGGACCCGACCCTCTGGTTGAGCGAGACCGACACCTCGGCGGCGTCGAGCGCCTCCTCGACGTGCCGTAGCGAGAGACCCGCGGCTTCGGCGAGCTCCTCCCGCGTCGGCTCGCGCCCCAGCCGGGTCTGAAGCCGATTCGCCACGCGAGTGATCTTCGCGCGCCGCTCGTGGACATGCGTCGGAACCCGGATCGTCGTCGACTGGCCGGAGATCGCACGCTGGCAGGCCTGCCGGATCCACCAGGTGGCGTAGGTCGAGAACTTGAAGCCGCGCCGCCAGTCGAACTTCTCGACCGCACGGTTGAGCCCGATGACGCCCTCCTGGATCAGGTCCAGGAGCGACAGATCGTGTCCCTGATAACGCTTGGCGATCGAGATGACCAGGCGCAGGTTCGAGTTGATCATCCGCTCCTTCGCCGCGCCGTCGCCCCGCTCGACCCGCTTTGCGAGCGCGACCTCATCGGCTGCGCTGAGCAGCCGATAGCGGCCGGCCCTGTTCATGAACAGGGTCAGCGCGTCGGTCGAGGCAGCCGCCTCGGCGTGGACAGGCGAGCGGCCGGAGCCGCGCACATCCGCCTCCGCCGTTCGGTCCGGTGCGGCCGCGACGAGCTCGACCTCGCGGGCCTCCAGGTCTGCGCGGAGGCCGGCGACCTCCTCGTCATCGAGATCGTGCTCGACGGCGAAAGCCTCCAGCGCGCTCTCCTCGATGGTTCCGCGCTCCTCCGCCTCGTCGAGGAACGTCTCGAAAGGTACTTCAAGAATGGTCGTCAGTTCTCCTCACTTCCTTTCTGATCGGTCTAGGAACGAGCTGCTCGCTGCCGGCGCCGCTCGAACCGCTCGATGCGGCTGCCGCTGCGGACGGTACGCTCGACCCCGGTGTAGGCGGGGTGACAGTTCGAGCAGACGTCGACGACGATCTCGCTCCGCAACGAGCGCGTCGTGAAGCTGTTGCCGCACGACGTGCAGCGGACGTTTGCGAGCGTGAGCTCAGGGTGGTCGTGCCTCAGGGAAATCGCCTCCTTCGTGACTGCAGCGGGGATCTGCGGACGCGCATGTCAGCCACGTCGCGATACCCCAACAAGTAAAACGCTCGTGGGGCGGCCTCTATTCCTGTCTCGACCGTCCGCGGCCGGCCGGTGTGGGATCCTTCGAGAGTGCACCATCTGCAGGCCGGCACACCCGACCTCCGCCCCGGGGACACCCTGGGCCCCTACCGCCTGGATGCCGTTCTGGGCGAAGGGTCAATGGGCATCGTCTTCCGTGCGGAGCGCACCTCCGACGGGACCGTCGTCGCGCTGAAGGTTCTGAGGAGAATGCTCTCCAGGGACCCGGTCTACAAGCAGCGCTTCCTCCGCGAGGTGCGCGTCGCAAGCGAGGTGCGCCACCGTCACCTCGTTCCCATACACGAGGCGGGGGAGGCGGACGGTTACGACTACCTCGCCGTGAGCTGCCTCAGTGGAGGCACGCTCGGGGATCGAGTCGAGGCAGAGGGTCCGCTCCCCGTCGCCGACTGCGTCGTCTTGGCAGCCGAGATCGGCGCGGGCCTCGACGCACTCCACGCCCACGCGATCGTTCACCGCGACGTCAAGCCGTCAAACATCATGCTCGACGAGGCCGGGCGCGCGGCGCTGACCGACTTCGGCCTCGCCAAGGGGCGCGCCTACACCGTGCTGACGAAGCCGGGGCAGATGATGGGCACCCTCGACTACATCGCGCCCGAGCTGGTCCGGGGCGAGCAGGCGGGGCCGGCGAGCGACATCTACGGGCTCGGCTGCGTGGTGTACGAGGCCCTGACGGGCGCTCCGCCGTTCGGCGGCCGACGGGCCTCCGAGGTGGCCGTGGCGCACCTCGAGCAGGAGCCGCCCGATCCCCGCACCGTACGGCCGGAGCTCCCGCCGGACGTCGGTCGGATCGTCCTGGCGGCGCTCGCCAAGACCCCGCGCGACCGCCCGCGAACAGGCGCGGCCTTCGCCCATCTGCTCGGGGCGGCAGCCGGGCAGCCTCGGGCCTGATGACGATCAGGCTCCCGGCTTGCCTAACGCTTCGCCGATCCTCGCCGCGATCGTCTGCGCGCGGCGCCGAAGGTCGAGCGCCCGTTCCTCAGCCCCCAGGTCGGCCGCCTGCGCTCCCGCCTGCTCGAGACACTCGAGTGCCCTCGGCAGGTCTTCGCTCTGAGCGTAGTAGTGCGCCAGACGCTCCAGGTCGTCGAGGAACCCTCCGGACACCTCCTCGAAGGCGGCCGCGATCCGGCCGTACAGCTCGCGCCGCCCCACGGGAGTCAACGTCGAGAGGGCGGCCTCCTGCAGAAGGCCGTGCTTGAACGTGCACTCGAGCTCCGGATAGCGGCGGAGCTCACGGACGATCTCGGCCCGCAGGAGGACGGCCAGGTCCCGAGGGACGTCCTCGCTCGCGGAGGCTCGCTCGAGCACGGGAAGAGAGAACGTGCGCCCGATCGCGGCTGCCGCCTGGACCAGGCGGCGCGGCCCGTCCGGAAGCCGATCGATCCGCGCGATGAGGAGGCTCTCCAGGGCGGACGGCAGCTCTGCGGGCGAGAGCGTGATCGTCCACGTCCGCCGCCGCTCTCGAACGCCCCCGGTCTCGACGAGCGCCCACAGCAGCTCCTCGAGGTAGAGGGGGTTTCCCTCGGCCCGCTCGATCAGCTGGTTTCGGGTCTCGTCGTCCAGTGATCCCGGGAGATGCTCCGCCAGCAGCTCCGCCGCCGCCTCCTCTGAGAGAGGGCCGAGTGCAAGCTCGGTCGCTCGGTGGGGGAAGTCGGCCAGGATCCGAAGCCTCAGCTGCCATCCTTCCGAGGCCGGCTCGCGCCTCATCGTCGTGAGGACGAGGAGCGGTGCGCGGTCTGTCACCTCGAGCAGGGTCTCGGCAAACTCGCGCGTCGAAGAGTGGGCCCAGTGCACGTCCTCCAGGGCGAGCACGACGGGGCCGCGGTCCGTCAGCGCCTCGATCCACGCGGCGTAGGCGCGGTGGACCGCCTCTGCGATGGCGATGGTCTGGCCCCGCAGCCTGTCTTCCACCTCCGGATCCAGACGGATCCGAAGCAGGCGTCCCAGCGAGGGCAACACGTCGTCGAAATCGGATCCGAGCACCGCGCCGAGCTTGGCGCGAGCCTTCGTCCGCACCGCGACCTCGGCTTCTCCGCTCTCGACTCCGAGCCACCGCCTCAGGATCTCGATGAACGGCCACGACGGCAGACCGCCGTAGGAGAGGCAGTGACCCTCGAGCCAGGTGATCTCGTCCCCGGCGATGGATCGCACCTCCGTCAGCAAGCGCGTCTTGCCGATCCCGGGCTCCCCCAGGAGCACGACGACCTGCCCGCGGCCGGCCCTCAGGTCCTCGACCGCGGTCCGGAGGCGCTCGACCTCCGGCGCTCGGCCCACGAGCCGCGGCGGCGCCGACGGTCGCTCCTCGGTCTGGGACCGGACGAGCCTGAAGACGCTGACGGGTTCCGTGCGGCCCTTGAGGGCGAGCTCGCCGAGCGGCTCGAAGACGAACTGGTTCGAGAGGTGGCGCGCGATCGCCTCGCCCACCGTGATCGTTCCCGGTCGGGCCTCCCCCTGAAGGCGAGCGGCGACATTGGTCGTATCACCCAGCGCGACGGCCTGGGGATCCCCGGCGCCGACGAAGCCGACGGCCGTCTGGCCGCTGTTGATCCCGATCCGCACGTTGAAGTCGGCGATCCCCCAGGCACCGGCGATGTCGCGGCCGTACTCGCCCACCACCTCGAGGATGCGGAGTGCGGCGCGCGCCGCGCGCTCCGGGTCGTCCTCGTGCGCGGCCGGCACCCCGAAGTACGCGCAGATGCCGTCCCCCTGGTAGGCCTGAATCGTGCCGCCGTACTCCTCGACCGCCCGGCTCATGGCGGTCACGCATTCGCCGACGAGCGCCTTCACCTCCTCCGGTGCCAAGCGCTCGCCGAGCGCTGTGGAGCCGACGATGTCGGCGAAGAGGACCGTGACCGGGCGAAGCTCGTCGCCTGCCGACCCGAGCATTAGTGCCCCTTCCCGCTCAGGTGGTGCACGACGTTCATCATGCCTGGCCGCTTCAGGCGACTCGGCCGTAGTAGAGCCGCTGGGCCAGCTCGTTGAGCCGGTGGCCGGGCTCCGTCGCGTACGTGAGGACCGAGTTGACGCGGGGGCGGGCGCCCTCGACGGGCGTCACACGGTGGAGCGAGTAGCGGCCGCGGAAGAAGGCGAGCGTCCCCGCGTCGCTCGGGAACGGGCGGACCTTGTCCCGCGAGCCTTGCAGGATCGCGCGGACGGCCGGGTAGTTCTCGTCCTCGTCCGTCCGGATCATCGGCACGTACTCGAACACCCCGCCCCTCTCCGCCGGCTGGATCATCAGCGTGATCGAGAACTCGCTCTGGTCGAAGTGCCAGCCGAGCTCGTCCCCCTCCTCATAGACCGTTAGATTGCAGCCGTCGAGCGGGTCGGCGCTCCGGTGGAGGACGCCCTCTTCGAGCGCGGCCGCGGCGAACCTGGTCATCCCGTACCACTCGTAGACGCGCCTGACGCCGGAGTGCGACGGGAGAACGTCCATGCCGACGGCGATCTGGGCCGAGCGCTGGAGCAGCCTCCGTGGATCGTCCTCCGTGAGCGACGGGTCGACATCCTCGAAGTAGACGGTGTTGACGGCGTCGTTCCGGAATCCCTTCGGAACGAGGTCGGCGGCCTCCTCGGCGAGGCTTGCGACCGCTTCGGGCCTCAGGAACCCGTCAAGCTTGCACGCACCTATGCGCCGGAGGGCCTCGCGGCACGACTCGACGAGCCGCATCCCCTCCGGGCCCTCGAGGTCGTGCAGGGGATAGCGCTCGAGGTCGACGACGTCCCCGACCGTCGCTTTCGAAGTCGTGTCGAGCTGCGCCACGATCGGACTCTATCGCCGGACGACGCAGGACTACGATGGTCACGATGGCGCTTGCCCCGGAGCTGGTCGAAGCGTTCCGCCGCGACGGCGCGGTCTGCGTGCGCGCCGCCTTCTCGCCCGAAGAGGTGGCGCTCGTCGAGCGGGGCATCGAGCGGAATCTCGCCGCGCCGAGCGCCCGCGCGATCCTCGCGAGCCGCCCCGACGACCCGGGCCGCTTCCTGGAGGACTTCTGCAACTGGCGCGACATCCCCGAGTACGAGGAGTTCGTCCGCGACTCGGCGGCCGCTGCGATCGCGGGCGAGCTGATGGGGAGCGAGCGGGTCCGGCTCTACCACGACCACCTGCTCGTGAAGGAGCCGGGCACGCAGCAGCGCACGCCCTGGCACCAGGACCAGCCCTACTACAACGTCGAAGGCAGCCAGACGTGCAGCATGTGGCTGCCGGTCGATCCGGTCGACCGTTCCTCGACACTCGAGTTCGTGGCGGGCTCCCACCTCGGTCCGTGGCTGATGCCGCGCTCCTTCATGGACAAGGAGGCCAAGTGGTTCCCGGAGGGGAGCCTGACCGACCTCCCTGACATCGACGCGGACCGGGATCCGTTCCCGATCGTGGGCTGGGGCCTTGAGCCTGGGGACGCCGTCTTCTTCCACATGCTCACCTTGCACGCGGCGGGGGGCGTCCCCGGGACGCTCCGGCGCCGGGCGTTCTCGGTGCGCTTCCTCGGCGACGACGTCGTCCACGCGCCGCGTCGGTGGAGGACGTCGCCCGAGTTCCCGGGCCTCGCCGACGAGCTGCCGGCGGGAGCGCCGATGGACCACCCGCTCTTCCCCGTGCTCTGGGAGCGAGACGGCCACCGGCTGCGATGACGTCGGCCAGCGTCGAGCCGGGCTCTTTCCGCGACCCGGACAGCCGCGTCTTCGTGGCCGGCGACCGCGTCCTCCGCGCCCTCTCCGAGCGCGGGCTCGAGGACTGGCGGGCGCTCGCGGCCAGCGAGCTCTGGCGCACGAAGCGCGCGGAGGGCAAGCTCGTCGCAACCGAGCCCCTCGACGGCGACGGCGGCGTTCCGGCCGAGCTCGCGGACGGCGGCTGGGCGGCTGTCCTCGCCCACGAGCGCGTCCCCTTCGTCTCCTACCCCTACGAGTGGCCGTTCGGAATGCTGCGCGACGCGGCGCTGCTCGAGCTCGAGCTCCTCTTGGCCGCGCTCGAGGAAGACCTCACCCTGAAGGACGCCACGCCCTACAACGTCCAGTGGCGGGGGATCCGGCCGTTGCACGTGGACGTGGGCTCCTTCGAGCGGCTGCGACCCGGGGAGCCGTGGGCCGGCTATCGCCAGTTCTGCGCGCTCTTCCTCTACCCGCTCCTGCTCCAGGCGCACAGGGGCGCGCCGTTCCAGCCGTGGCTCCGCGGCTCGCTCGAGGGGATCGCGCCGGCGGACATGCGCCGCCTCCTCTCGCTCCGCGACCGCATCCGTCGAGGCGTGCTGGCGCACGTCGTCCTGCACGCGCGGCTCGAGCGGAGCTACGGGGGCCGCCGCAGCGACGTGAAGGGGGAGCTTCGCTCGGCCGGCTTTCACAAGGGCCTCATCCAGGCCAACGCCCGCCGCTTGGCGAAGCTCGTCCGCCACCTCTCGTGGGAGCCGGAGGAGACGGCTTGGTCGGGCTACGCCGAGGCGAGCCCGTACACGGAGGCCGACGCGGCCGCGAAGGAGGCGTTCGTCCGGCGGGCCGCAGGCGCGCGGCGGCGCCGACTGCTCTGGGACCTGGGGGCGAACGACGGCCGCTACACCCGTGTGGCGGCCGAGCACGCCGACTATGCGCTCGCCGTGGACGCCGACGCCGCCGTCGTCGAGCACCTCTACCGGGCGCTGCGCGAGGAGGGCGCCGAGACGATCCTGCCGCTCGTCGTCGACGTGGCCGACCCCTCGCCCGGCCTCGGCTGGCGCGGCCGCGAGCGCCGGCCGCTCGAGGAGCGCGGCCTCCCCGACCTGACCCTCTGCCTCGCGCTCGCCCACCACGTGTGCCTCTCCGGCAACGTCCCGGTGCGTGCCTTCCTCGACTGGCTCGCGAGCCTGGGCGGCGAGCTCGTGCTCGAGGTTCCGACGCGGGAGGACCCGATGGTGCGGCGGCTCCTCGAGCGGAAGGCTCCGGGCGCGAATCCCGACTACGGGACGGACACGTTCGAGCGCGAGCTCGCCGCGCGGTGGCACGTCTCCCGGCGTGAGACGCTCCCGTCCGGGACGCGGATCCTCTACGTTGCGACCCCGCCCGCCTGACCCGCCGGGGTTGTTCCTGCGGGCCTGCCTGGAGGCCCTTCCCGCCGGGGATTGACATCTATCGCAGATCTGCTATGTATAGCATGACTGCGATATGCGGAAGGAGCCCCAGTGAAGCCCTGGCACGCCGTCCTCGGTTTCGTAGGAGTGATCGTCGCCGGCGTCGTCTCGCCGGTCCTCGGCGTGGTTGCCCTCGTCGGCCTGGTGCTTCTCATCGTCCTCGGCGTCCGCGGGTCGCCGGCGGCTCCGCCGGCGCCGTCCCCTCACGTCCACTCGCGTCTGGCGGCCTTCGAGCGCAAGCTCGCCGCGCTGGAGGTCGAGCTCTCTGAGCTGAAGCGGCTCGCGGGGGTAGCACCGGAGGCCCCTCCCGCTCGGGCTCCCGAGCCCGAGCCCGCGTCCATCCTCACGCCGCCTCCGCCGCCGCCGGCTCGCACGCCGCGGCCCGTCAGAGCTCCCAGCCGGCCGCGCTTCCAGCTTCCGGAGGTCTCGGCCGCCGACCTCCTCGGAGCGCAGGCGCTCGCCTGGGCGGGCGGGGTCGTGACGGTGCTCGGCGTCGTCTTCTTCTTCGTCCTCGCCGTGAACCGCGGCTGGATCAGCCCGGAGCTGCGCCTCGGCTTCGGCGGCTTCGCCTCCATCCTCGCGTTCTCCGCGGGCTTCTGGGTGCGGCGCCGTTACGGCCATCTCCATTCGGCGCTCGCCGCGGCCGGAGCTGGGATCGCGGGCGGCTACGCGACCCTCGTCGCCGCCGCGGCGCTCTACGAGTTCTTGTCGCGCGAGTGGGCGCTGGTCGCCGCAGGCGCGATCGCTGCCGTCGGCGTCGCGACCGCCCTCGTCTGGTCGGCCCAGCTCGTCGCCCACCTGGGCCTCGTCGGGGCGATGCTCGTCCCGCTCATGGTCGTCGTCGAGGACGAGCGGTTCTCGTTCGTCGGGACGGCCTTCGTCGGGATCGTCTTCGCGGGCACCGCGGCGGTCGCCGTGAGCCGCCGCTGGCGCGAGCTTCTCCTCGTCGGGGCCGGGGTGAGCCTGCCTCAGGTCGCCGGCCTCGTCGGGCAGGCGGAGACCGGCGCTTGGGACGTCGTCGGCCTCGCCGCCGGCTTCTGGCTCGTGTACCTGGCTGCCTCGACGGCCTGGCAGCTCCGCGTGGGCGCAGGGCGGCTCGATTCACTCGCCGCCACCCTCTCCCTCGCCGCGGCGGTGCTGGCGGGCGGCGCCGCGGTCGTGCTCTTCGCCGGCGAGGCAGGCCCCGTCAGCCGGGAGGGCGCCGCGCTCCTCGCCGTCTCGGCGGTCCACGGCGCGCTCGGCGCGGCGTTCTTCCTGCGGAGAGGCCTGCGAGACTTCTCCACCCTCCAGTGGGCAACCGCCCTCGCCGTCGCCGCGGTGGCGGCGGGCGAGCTCCTTTCCGGCTACGCCCTGGCGGTCGCCTGGGCGGGCGAGGCGGCGATCCTCGCCTGGCTCGCGGAACGGACGCGCGAGCGGCGCTTCGCCCTCGGCGGCGTCGCCTATCTCGGGCTCGCCGTCGGCTACTCGCTCGCCTGGGAGGCGCCGGCCAGCGAGCTCTTCGTTTCCAACCGGCACCCCGCCGAGGGCGCCTGGAGCCTGCTCGCCGTCGCCGTGGCCGCAGCCGCAGTGGGCCGCCTCGCACGGCGGCCTTTCGCTGTCCCCTCCGGGGAGGGCGCTGTCGCCCACGCGCTCAACCGGGCGGTGGCCGTGCTCCGGAGCGCGCCGGAGGCCTACTTCTGGCTCGCCGGAACGGTGCTCCTGTACGCCACCTCCCTGAGCATGCTCGAGCTCTCCGAGTGGATCCGCTACGGCGACGTCGCGACCCGCTTCGAGCGAGGCCACGTCGCGGTGACCGGACTGTGGGCGGTGCTGGCGCTCGTCCTCGTCGCGAGCGGCATGCGCCTGCGAGGGCGGCTGCACCTACAGGTGGGCGGCTTCGTCCTCCTCGCGCTCGCGGTCGTGAAGACCGTCGCGTACGACGCGACTACGCTTGGGCCATCGCGCTGGCCCCTGGCGTTCCTCGCCGTGGCTGGCGCGAGCCTCCTCGCCGGCTTCGAGTACCAGCGTCTCGGCCGGGTGCGAACGCTCCGGCCGGAGTCCGCGCTCGCGCAGCTGGCGAGCCTGGGCCTCGCGCTCGGCGCCGTCCTCGAGCTCGCGGACGGCACCTGGCACCGGATCGACGTCCAGGGCGGCGCGCTCATCCTCCTGGCGGCGGTGTACACGGTTTTCGCGGCCCCGGTCTTCCGTGCGCGGCGCGACTTCTCGACGCTCCTCTGGGGGACGGCTGCCGCCGTGGCGGCCGCCGCTGCGCCGCAACTCCTCGACGGCCTCTACCTGACCCTCGCCTGGGCGGCGGGCGCGTCGGTGCTCGCGTGGCTCGCGCCCGCGCTCCGCGAGTTCCGCTTCCAGATCGCCTCTGCCACCCTGCTCGCACTCGCGCTCGCCTACGCGCTCGGGAGCGAGGCTCCGCCGCGCGACTTTGTCGTGGAGAGCTTCCATCCCGCCATCGGCGTCCCGAGCGTGGCCTTCGTCGTCGCGGCCGCGCTCGTCTTCGCGCTTCTGGCAACCCAGCGGGCGTATCGGAGCTGGGTTCTCCTCGGCACGGGCGTCCTCGCCCTCTACGGAGCCTCGCTGACGATCCTCGAGGTGGCCGAGGCGGTCTCCCAGGCGAGTGTGCGAACGGACTTCCAGCGCGGGCACACGGCGGTGAGCGCCTTCTGGAGCCTGGTCGGAGTGATGCTCCTCTACCTGGGGCTGACGCGCCGCGGCGCGCTGCGCCTCGCCGGCTTCGCGCTCTTCGGCGTCAGCCTGGCGAAGCTCTTCCTCTACGACCTCACCTTCCTCAGCTCCCTCTCACGGGCGCTCTCGTTCCTCGCGGTCGGCGCGCTGCTGATGCTCGGCGGCTTCTTCTACCAGCGGCTGAGCGAGCAGGTCGGCGGCCGGCAAGCGCCCGGTCCGAAGGCCGCGTAGTCCCTTTTGCGCCGCGGCCGCTTGGGGACAGGCCCCCGACGCGGCTGAGGCGGGCGCTATCGTCAGAGCGTGGACGACGTCCGCAGCTTTCTCGACGGCGCCAAAGCGTTCTTCGAGGCATTTGCCGCCGTCTCGTGGGGCGCGCTCGGCCTCGCGGTCTTCTTCCACGTGCTCAAGCTCGTGCTGCGCGTGCGCGCGTGGCAGAACATCCTGCACGCTGCGTACCCCGGCTCGCACGCGCACTTCGGGGGCGTCTTCGGCGCCTACGCCGCCGGCGTCGGCGTGAACTCGATCGTGCCCGCGCGCGGCGGCGACCTCGTCAAGGTCTACCTCGTCCACCAGCGCATGCCGGGCTCGTCGTACCCGACGCTCGGCTCGACCCTGATCGTGGAGACGCTCTTCGACTTCGTCGTCGCGACGGGGCTCCTCCTCTCGGCGCTGGCGCTCGGGATCCTCCCCGGGCTTCCCGACCTACCGGCCCTCCCGGCCTTCGACTGGTCGTTCCTCGTCGAGCACCCGCGCATCGCCGCGTTCCTCGGCGCCGTTCTCCTCGGAGGCGCGATCATCGGGGCCGCCTGGGCCGCACGGCGTGTCGTCGCGTTCAAGGAGAAGGTCGCCCTCGGCTTCGCGGCCCTCCACGACCGCCGCGCGTTCCTCAGGGGGGTCGTGTCCTGGCAGGCGCTCTCGTGGGTGGCGCGGATCGCGTCCGTCTTCTTCTTCCTGCGCGCTTTCCACGTGGACGCGACGGTGGAGACGACCCTCGCCGTCCTCGTCGTCCAGGGGCTCTCGACCGTGCTCCCCTTCACGCCCGGCGGGGCAGGGACGCAGCAGGCCGTGCTCGTCTTCGCGCTCGGCGGCGCGGCCGCGCCGAGCCTCGTGCTCGCTTTCTCCTTCGGGATGCAGCTCGTCACGGTGATCGTCAACGTCGTCCTCGGTTTCGGCGCGATCGCGATCATGCTGCGGACGTTCCGCTGGCGGCGGCACATCCGTGCCCGCCGCGGCGAGCTCGCCGAGGAGGAGGCCTCTAACGGCGAGCCAGCCGATGCACAGTCTCGATCAGTTCTTCCAGGTTGAACGGCTTCCGGATCGCCGCGTCCGAGAGTGCCGCGGCGCGTTCACCGAGATGCACGCTGCCCGAGAGAAAGGCCACCGCCACGCCGGGCCGCTCGGCTCGGAGGCGCTGCGCGATCTCCATCCCGTCGTCGCTCCCCAGATGGACGTCGAGGATGACCAGCGCCGCGTCCTCGCTTGCGAGCGCCTCCTCGATCTCCGCGGCGCTGCGCGCCTCGCGCACCCGGTAACCCTCGAGCTCGAGGTTCACCCTGCACAGGAGCCGCATGGCCTCGTCGTCGTCGGCGATGACGATCACATTGTCCTGCGCGCCCATTCGCAGCTTGAGTGTAACCGCGTATGATGCACCCGCATGGAGCGCACGGTTCGGAGGGGCGAGCCACAGTCCTACGCCGCGGCCGTGACCGATCTCTGGGAGCGGGTGGGAACGGCAGTCGTTCGCCTGGAGCGCATCGCGGAAGCGCCGGCGGACGCAGTGGCCGGCGACTACGTAGAGGAGCTGCCTTCGCTTCAATACGCGTTGCACTCGGGAGCCGAGCTGGCCGTCGGAATCGAGCCCCCTCAGGGCGCCGAAGAGCTGCACGAGGAGCTCGTCGCCGCGCTCGGCGAGGCGCGGGACGCGACCGCCGAGATCGCGCTCGCACTCGACGCCGACGCCGACCTCGTCGAGCCGCTCCTGCCGGAGTGGCGAGGGATCCTCTTCCGCGTCCGCTTGGCGCGCCTGCGGGCGCTCGAGCGGAGCAGCGCGCTGCGGAACGTGCGAGCGGCCGCCTCGCAGGGCACGGACGAGAAGGCGCCCGGGCGGAGCACCCTCCTGACCGGCATCTCGGTTCTCCTCGTCGCCGGCGGTGCGCTCCTCTTCACTGCCGGGGCGGTGCTCGCGGCCTGGCCGGTGTGGGCGGCGGGCCTCGGGCTCCTCGCCGGGGGCTTCGTGCTCCACCGGCCGTAGTCAGGCGGCGGCCGAACCCGCGTCGATTGCCGCGTCGAGACGCGCGAGCGTCTCCTCGCGACCCAGGAGCTCGATGCTCTCGAAGAGGCCGGGCGACACCTTCGAGCCCGTCACTGCCACGCGGATCGGCTGGAAGGCTTGGCGGGGCTTGAGCCCGAGCCGCTCCGCGAGCGCACGCAGCGTGCCCTCGATCCGTTCAGCCGAGAAGGGGTCGACGGCCGCGAGCGCCTCACGCGCCTCGCGCAGCAGGGGCGCGGAGCCGTCGAGGAGTGCCAGGTCCGGCTCGACGCGCCGGAAGAAGAAGCCGGCAAACCCGGGAAACTCGACGAGGGTCGCGATCTTCTCCCGGACGAGCGGCGCAGCCGCTCGGATCGTCTCCTCGTCGACCTCGAAGCCGATCTCGCGGAGGTAGGCAACGAGCGTCTCCGCGTATTCGTGCGGAGAGAGCTCCCGCAGGTGAACGCCGTTCATCCACTCGAGCTTCGCGTAGTCGAAGGTCGCCGGGCTCGCCCCGACGCGCTCGAGCGTGAAGAGGCTCACGAGCTCGTCGCGGGAGAAGATCGTCTTCCGGTCGTCGTAGCTCCAGCCGAGCAGCGCGAGGTAGTTCATGAGCGCGGGCGCGACGTAACCCTGCGCGCGAAACTCCTCGACGGAGACGGCGCCGTGGCGCTTCGAGAGCTTGCGCCCATCCGTCCCGAAGACGTTCGGGACGTGCGCGTAGACCGGAAGCGCCCGGCCGAGCGCCTCGAGGATGCGGATCTGCTTCGGCGTGTTCGACACGTGGTCCTCGCCTCGGATCACGTGCGTGATCTCCGAGTCGGCGTCGTCCACGGCGGCGGCCAGGTTGTACGTGGGGCGCCCGTCCGAGCGGAGGAGCACGAGATCCTCGAGCTGCTCGTTGGGAAACTCGATGCGGCCCTTGATCGCGTCGTCCCAGGCGGTCGCCCCCTCGTCCGGCATGCGGAAGCGGATCGCGCCCTCGTCCTCATACGCCTGGCCCTCGGCGAGGAGCGCCCGGGCCGCCTCCTCGTGGCGCCCGCGCCGGTCGAGCTGGAAGGCGACGTCCCCGTCCCAGTCGAGCCCGAGCCACGAGAGCGAGCGCTGGATCTGCTCCACGGACTCGGCCACCTCTCTGCTCGTGTCCGTGTTCTCGATGCGGAGGAGGAACTCGCCGCCCTCGTGCCGGGCGAAGAGCCAGTTGAAGAGCGCGGTGCGCACGCCCCCGATGTGCAGGAAGCCTGTCGGACTGGGCGCGAAGCGGACTCTCACGGGCACGCGACTACGATAGCCGGGTGCTGGCCGGGGCCCACGTCTCCACCTCGGGCGGGATCCACACCGCGATCGACCGCATCGAGGCGATCGGCGGCGAGGCGGTGCAGATCTTCACGCAGAGCCCCCGCACATGGCGCCCGACGAACCACGACCCGGCCAACCTGGAGCGCTTCAAGGAGCGGCGGAAGGAAGCGGGCCTCGAAGCCGTCGTCTGCCACGTGGTCTACCTCGTGAACCTTGCCGCGCCGGACGACGCGATCTGGAAGAAGTCGCGCGACGCGGTGCTCAACACCGTGGACGTCGCGTGCGCGATCGAGGCCGACGGCGTCGTGCTCCACGTCGGCTCCCACCTCGGCGCGGGCTTCGAGACGGGGCTCGAGCGGGCGCTCCCCCCGCTCCGCGAGGCGCTCGAGCGCTGCGAGGGCACCGGGACGTGGCTCCTGCT
>JBOHAJ010000328.1:0-3644 GCA_050697715.1 Gaiellaceae bacterium | reverse complement strand
GGGCCAGGCTTCTCCCGTCCTGGAAGACCACGCCCACCAGGCGCGCTCGATCTCGCATGGTCGCGTCGAAGCGGGCGAGCTCCGGGGCTTCCTCCCGGCACGGGACGCACCAGGAGGCCCAGAAGTTCACGAGCGCGGGCTTGCCACGGAGGTCGGCCAGCCGCACAGGGGGTGGAACGAGCATCTCGCCCTCGAGCTCGGGCGCCGCCCGACGGCTCGAGGGCGGCGTCGCCTGGGAGGACGTGCTGTCCGCGCCCGGCGCCGCGAGCAAGAGCCCCGTCGCGACCGCTCCCGCCACCGCGGGCACCGCCGCGAGCGGGATCAGCCGACGAGGGCGTAGCCACGAGCGCACGACCTACCCTCCCGGCCCCTCCTCGGAGTCGGCGCGACGATCGCCGCCGCGCGTTCTGCGCATCATGAGGTACATGACGGCGCCCATGACGGCGGGGCAGAGGAGCAGCGCGAGCAACCAGAGAGCCTCCATGTCTCCCCTACCCGATGGCCTGCCACGAGGCGCCGCCGTCGCTCGTCCGGTAGAGCTTGCGGTCGAACCCCACGACATACGCGACTTGGGCATCGCTCGGGGCCCAGGCGACCGGGCCGGCGCCCGGCTGGATGCTCTGCACCTCGTCCCAGCTCTCCCCGCCGTCCGTGCTGAGCAGGATCCCGGGTCCCGACGCGAGGATTCGCTTCGGGTCGTCGGGATTGATCGCCAGACCCATGAGACCCGCCGCCAGCGTCTGCTGCCAGCGCTTCCCGCCGTTGTCGCTCGTGAGGAGCCCCTGCCCCATGTCGCCCGCCAGGATCCGCCCGTCCGGGAGAACGCCCAGCGCCATGACCCCTCCGCCGACCTCTTGCGAGACAAGCTCGAAGCTCAAGCCACCATCCCTCGAGCGGTAGAGCCCCTCGCCCGCGACAGCCGCCCAGAGGGTCTCGGGGTCACGCGGATCGACCGTGAAGCCGTGGATGTCGAGGCTCGGGAGCCCGTCCGGGCGAACGTCCTCCCACGTCTCACCGCCGTCGGTACTCCTGGCGAGCACGTTGTGCCCGGCCGTCCAGACGGTTTCACCCGATGCGCGGGCGAGGTTCATCGCGTCCTGCCCCTCGAGCTTCGCGAACTCCCAGCTCCGGCCCCCGTCGGTGCTCTCGTAGAGGCCGGCGTGCGTTCCCAGGAAGATGCGGCCCGAATCTGCGGGATCGACGAGGAGCGAGTGGTAGTCGGGCGTGTTCGGGAGCCCGGCCGCCGGAGGCTCGACCGGGTCACTCCCGCCGCCGGCCTGGCTGCGGGCGAGCAGGAACGCACCGACGGCGCTCAGCGCGAGGATCGCGCCCCACGCGAGCCAGCCGTAGCGCGGCTTCTGCTTCGGCCGGGGCTTCGGATGCTGAACGGGCCGCACGGGAGCACGGCGCCGGGTCTTGGTCTTTGCCATTAAGAGTTCCTCCTTCGTGAGCGACTAGGGATCCGGTCTCGGACCCGGACTCACAGGAGCAGGCGCTGGAGCGCCGTCGGCGTCGGCGCAGTCCGCAATCCCCGCGTCGCCGCGAAAGCTCCGGCCACGGCGAGCGCGAGAGCAAGCGACCAGACCTCGATCAAGGCCGGCGCGGCGGGGATCGCGGCCAGCGCGCGCTCGAGAGCCTGCATCGGATGGTCGCTCAGGCAGGCGCAGGCGAACCCAAGGAGCGCGATGCACAGCACGGCCAAGAGCACGAACCCGACGAGAGGCATTCTCCGCCGCAGCGCTTGCAGCTCCATCACTAACAAGGATAGTCGCGCTTCCGCGCTTCCGCGCTTCCGCGCTTCCGGCCCGGCTACGCGCGGGCCGACTTCCCCTCAAACACCCGCATCCGGCTCGTCCAGGCCGAGCCGGCGCGCCAGCCACGCCTTCGTCGTCGCCTGGAGGAAGAGCGTCACCACGATTGCGAGTGCGACGACGACGATGAGCTCGTTCTCGTATTGCACCCCTTCTGCGATGAGCACGCCCGCCACCGCGGCGGGAACGACGCCGGTCTCGCGCGTCCAGGCGAGGAAGACGAGCTCGTTTCTCGTCCAGCGGCCACGGCGGTCGGGGGGGAGGCAGGCGAGCACGGTGAGCGGGCGGGCGAGTGCGATGAGCACGGCGAGCGTGATGAGAGCCGGCGCGGCCTCGTCCGAGAGCCGGTCGAAGGGCAAGTTCGCCCCGAGCGTGACGAAGACGAAGATGACGGTGAGGTCCGCCGCCACCGCGGCGAAGTCGCGCATCTCGCGCTCCCGCTCGGAATGCATGCCGAGGCGCAGCTCGTCCATGTTCGAGACGATGAAGCCGGCGATGAACGCGCCGAGGTATCCGCTTCCTCCGGCGTAATCGAGCGTGAAGTAGCCGCCGGCAACGACGAGGAGGACGGCGATGACGGGCGACTCCCGCCAGATGCCGAAGCGTCCGTGCGAGATCGTCACCGCGAGGGCGACGCCGAAGACCGCCCCCAGCGCCGTCGAGATACCGAGGTCGACGGCGAACTCGCGGAGCGGTTCGGCCACAGACCCTTCGCCCTCGATCACGAACGCCGCGAGGGCCAGGGCCAGCACCGCCCCGGTGACGTCGTTGAGCGCCGACTCGGCGATGATGGTCTGGGTCACCTTGGGCCGGACGCGCAGCCGCTCGAAGAGCGGGATGAGAATCGCCGGGTCGGTCGGGGCGAGTACGGCGCCGACGAGGAAGCCGGCCGTGAAGGGAATGTCGAAAGCTAGCGCGGCGGCTGCTCCCGTGACGAGCGCCGTGAGGACGACGCCGGGCAGGGCGAGCAGGCCGAGCCCCACGGCGACCGGCCGCAGCACGCTCAGCTGCAACCCCAGGCCGCCGTGGAAGAGGATGAGGGAGACGCCGAGCGTCAGCAGGAGCTGGACGCCGATGGACTCGAGCTCCAGGTCGACGGCGTCGAGGGCATGGGGGCCGAGGAGGGCGCCCGCCCCGAGCAGGACGACCATGCGCGGAAGGCGGAGGACCGCAGCCACGAGCTCTGAGAAGAGCCCCGCGGCGAACACGAGTGCGAGAGTCTCGATGACGTCGCGGGTCTCCACCTGCGCGATTCTGCCGCTCGCCCAGGACGGTTGCGCCGACCGGCGCCGTAGCGCAGGATGCACGAGTGCTCGCCTTCATCCTGCTCCCGCGCGCGCCAGACGTCCTCCTCCTCTTGACGCTCGCGATCTGCCTCTACCTGACGGTGGTCGAGCTCCGCGAGCTCGAGCCCCGCCCGCACTGGAAGTGGTGGGGATGGTGGCTCTCGTTCGTCTTTCTCACCCATTTCGTGGGGTACCTCGCGCTCCGTGGCTACGCCTTCTTCCGACGCCGCCAGCAAGCGCGGGCTTAGGGACCGCCCGCTCGGCAGGATCGCGATCCTCCTCGCGGTGCTCCTGCTCGCGTTCCTCGCCTCGCGCAGCTGCGCCTCGCGCGACACGGAGGTGGATCACGACGAGGCGGTGGAGATCGCGAAAGAGGAGGTCGACTTCGTCCCCGAGCGGGTCGTGGTCCGCTTCGTCCCCCGAGGGCTCGAGTCGCGGCCGTACTGGGCGGTCTCGCTTTCGACCCTGGATGAGGAGGGCAACTTCGAGCGCATCGTGGTCGTCCTCGTGAACGGGCGTACCGGCGAGGTCGAGGAGGTCAACGAGC
>JBOHAJ010000327.1:0-3484 GCA_050697715.1 Gaiellaceae bacterium | reverse complement strand
GTCGTAGATCACGTACCGCTGGTCGTTGAGGACGTCGTCGTACTTGAGGACGTTCTTCCGCGCGACGAAGTTCTGCTCCTCGACCTTCTTCTGCGCGTTCTCGATCTGCTTCGAGAGGATCGAGGCCTCCATGGGCTGGTCGTCCGGGAGCTTGAAGCGCTCGATGATGTTGTAGATGCGATCGCCGGCGAAGAGCCGGACGAGGTCGTCCTGCGCCGAGAGGTAGAAGCGCGACTCGCCCGGGTCTCCCTGGCGCCCTGAGCGCCCGCGCAGCTGGTTGTCGATCCGGCGCGCCTCGTGGCGCTCGGTGCCGAGCACGTAGAGGCCGCCGAGGTCGACCACGCCCTCGCCGAGCTTGATGTCGACGCCGCGGCCGGCCATGTTCGTCGCGATCGTGACCGCGCCCGGCTGGCCTGCCTCGGCGATGATCCCGGCCTCGCGCTCGTGCTGCTTCGCGTTCAGGACGTTGTGCGGGATGCCGTGGCGGTCCAGCAGGCTCGCGAGGTGCTCCGAGACCTCGACCGAGATCGTCCCGACGAGGACCGGCTGCCCCCGCTCGTGGCGCTCGACGATGTCCTGGATGACCGCGTCGTACTTGGCCTCCTTCGTCTTGTAGATGAAGTCGTTCTCGTCGGCACGCGCGACCGCCTCGTTCGTGGGGATCTCGACGACGCTGAGGTCGTAGATCTCCTGGAACTCCTTCTCCTCGGTCTTCGCCGTGCCCGTCATGCCAGCGAGCTTCTCGTAGAGGCGGAAGTAGTTCTGGAGCGTGATCGTCGCCAGCGTGACGTGCTCCTCGCGGATGGCCACGCCCTCCTTCGCCTCGATCGCCTGGTGCAGGCCCTCCGACCAGCGCCGCCCTTCCATGATGCGGCCGGTGAACTCGTCCACGATCTTCACCTCGCCGTCCTGGACGACGTAGTCCACGTCGCGCTGGTAGAGCGACTGCGCCTTCAGCGCCTGGATGAGGTGGTTGACGAGCTGGGCGTTGCGCGGGTCGTAGAGGTTCTCGATTCCGAGCGACCGCTCCACCTTCTCGATCGCCGACTCCCGCGGGGAGACCGTCTTGAACTTCTCGTCGTACTCGAAGTCGGCGTCGTCCTCGGGCTTGTCGACGCCCTTGGGGACGAACTTCGCCTGGACGCCGTTCATCGTGCGCACGATGCGGGCGAAGTCGTAGTACGTGCGGGCGGCCGTCTCGGGCTCGCCCGAGATGATCAGGGGCGTCCGCGCCTCGTCGATGAGGATCGAGTCCACCTCGTCGACGATCGCGTAGCCGTGGCCCCGCTGGACCGTCCCGGCGAGGCTCGTCGCCATGTTGTCGCGCAGGTAGTCGAAGCCGAACTCCGAGTTCGTCCCGTACGTGATGTCGGCCGAGTAGGCGTCCTTGCGCTCCGCGAAGGGCATCTGGTTTCGGATGAAGGCGGACCGCATGCCGAGCGCCCGGTACACGGGCCCCATCCACTCGGTGTCGCGCTTGGCAAGATAGTCGTTGACGGTCACGAGGTGAACGTTCTGTCCCGTGAGCGCGTTCAGATAGAGCGGCATCGTCGCGGCGAGCGTCTTTCCCTCGCCGGTCTTCATCTCGGCGATGTCGCCTTCGTGGAGCACGATCGCGCCCATCGCCTGCACGTCGAAGTGGCGCATGCCCAGCGTACGCCTCGCCGCCTCGCGCACGGCCGCGAACGCCTCGAAGACGAGGTTGTCGAGCTCCTCGCCGTTCTCGAGGCGCTGCCGGAACTCGGCCGTCTTGGCGGCCAGCTCGGCGTCGGAGAGCTGCTCGAACTCCGGCTCGAGGGTGGCAACATAGGCGGCCTGCTGTCCGAGCCGCTTGAGCCGCCGGCCTTCGCCGACGCGCAGGACCTTCTCGAGCGCTCCGTAGTTCTGGGGCATCAGTGCAGGGTACCGGTCACAGTGGGTCGATCGTGACTTCCCACGTATCGGCAGCGAGGCGCTCGGCCCGAAGCAGGAACGCGTCGAAACGGCCCGCCGCGAGGCGCTCGAGCGGCACGGGATCGGCGAAGCTCGGGCGCCCGTCCACGAGCAATTCGCGCTCGCCCTCGGGCGTCACGCTGAAGGCGAGCTCGTCTCCTGGCACCCCCGGGAGCTCGGCGATCTCGATCGCCACGGCGCCCACGGCCCACGTGCTCCCGGCGCGGCGCAACGCGACCGCCCGGTAGGGCGGCTGGATCATGCCCTCGAGCGCGCGCCGCGCGCAGGCGATTGCCTGGAACGGCCCCCGCTCGCCGGCCGTGCGAGCCTCGTCCAGGGCGACGAAGACGCACTCGTCGCCGACGGCGTCGCAGGTGGTGGTCGTGACGGCGTCCCACTCGCGGGGCCGCGCCAGGCCGGAGACCCCGCTCTCCACCCAGCGGAACGAGTTCGGGTCGCGGAGCTCGTCCTCGGGAATCAGGCGACCTGCGGCTCGATGAGGCCGTAGTTCCCGTCGCGGCGCCGGTAGACGACGTTCACGTCGTTCGACTCGGCGTTCTGGAAGACGAAGAAGTCGTGGCCGATCAACTCGAGCTGGAGGACGGCCTCCTCCGGGGTCATCGGCTTCACTGCGAACTGCTTCGTCTTCACGAGCACCGGATGCTCCTCGTCGGGGACGACCGGCCGGATCTCCGACTCGTGCGGGTTCCCGTGATTCCGGGCCGAGCTGCGCCGGCGCTTCTCGCGATACCGGCGCGCCTGCCGCTCGAGCTTCGCCACGAGCAGGTCGATCGAGGCGTGCATGTCCGTCGAGCTCTCTCGGGCTCTGAGGACCGGCCCCTTCGTCCAGATGGTCGCTTCCGCGATCTGGTTGTCGGAGATCGAGGGGTTCCGCTCCACGGCCAGCTCGAGCTCGAGTCGTGCGGCCTCGTTCAGATGCTTCTCCAGCTTCCCGAGCTTCTCCTGGGCGTAGCTCTTGAGGGAATCGCTGATGTCGAGGTTCTTGCCCTTGACCTGAAGTCTCACCAGAGCCTCCTCGTCGCCTGCCAGGGAATCTACCGCATCCGGTAGGACCCCGATCAATGCCGGACCGCGCGGGCGAAGGTGACCACGTGGATCGCCCGCGCACCCGCCCGCCGCAGCTCGCGGGCAGCCGCCGCTGCGGTCGCGCCCGTCGTGTACACGTCGTCCACCAACGCCACGACCCCCGGCGCGGACGTGGCGGAGAACGCCCCGCGCACGTTTTCGCGACGCTCGACACGCGCCAGGCCTCGCTGAGGACGAACTCTCCGTGTCCGCTCGAGCAGCGGGACCACCGGCAATCCCCACCGGACGCCCAGCGTCCGCGCGAGCGCTTCGGCGGTGGCGACGCCGCGCCAGCGGGCACGGTCGGAGTCGGCGGGGACGAAGGCGAGCGCGTCCGTCTCTGGCCGCCAGACGACGTCGGCGACGAGGTCGGCCGCCAGCGCCGCCGCCCGGCGGATCCCCTGCTCCTTCCAGGCGGCGACGAGCGCGCGGGCCGGGCCCTGGTAGGCAACCGCCGCCCGGGCGG
>JBOHAJ010000326.1:0-5475 GCA_050697715.1 Gaiellaceae bacterium | reverse complement strand
ACGGGGCGGAGCCCGAAGCACTCGGCCGTCGCAGTGACCGAGGGTCTCTGGCGGCGGCTCGAGCCGCGCGAGATCGAGGGCGTGCTCGCGCACGAGCTCTCTCACATCGGCAACCGGGACGTCGCGGTGATGACGATCGCGAGCTTCTTCTCCATGATCGCCGCGTTCCTGACCCAGTGGGGCTTCTTCCTCGGCGGCGGGGACCGCAACCGCGAGGGAGGACTGCCCATCGCGCTGATCGTCGTCCTCGTCTCGGTCATCACCTACTTCGTCAGCACGATCCTCATCCTCATGATCTCGCGCTACCGCGAGTTCGCGGCCGACCGCGGTGCGGCGCTGATCACGGGTGCCCCGGAGCAGCTCATGAGCGCGCTCCAGAAGATCGCCAGCGAGATCACGCGCATCCCACAGCGGGACCTCCGCCAGGTGGAGGGGATGAACGCCTTCCTCAACATCCCAACGAACGTGAAGAAGTCGGTCAGCGGACTCTTCCTGACCCACCCGCCGCTCGAGAAGCGGCTCGCCCGGCTCGCGGAGATCGCGCAGGAGATGGGCCGGCCCGTCGCGTAGCTGTGGGGCTCGGCAGCATCCTCTTCGGCGGTAGGAAGAGGCTCAAGGGCGCGAAGCTCGACAAGATCTTCGCGCTCTCGTCCGCGCAGGTGCAGCTCGAGGCGGAGCTCGGCCTGAAACCGGCCGGGGTCGCCGCCGTCGTCTTCAAGCCGCTCTCCGCCGGCGAGTTCACCCGCGCGGAGCAGGAGATCGACGAGCTCCTCGGGGTCGTCGCGCAGGGCTCCGGCTCCGAGGTGCGGCGGCGGAGCGACTCGCTCGGCTTCCAGTGGCTCGTCGTCCGCGACCCCGACTTCGAGGACCTCGTCACCGCCGTCCATCTCGTCAGCTCGGAGCTCCAGGCGCGCGGCTTCGACGGTCAGCTCCTGGCGGCCCTCTTCCGCTTCCAGGGCCGCGACCGGCCGGTGGACCTGATCTACGGCTTCAAGCGCGGCACGTTCTGGCCGTTCGTCCCGACGGGGGAGGGGCAGGAGCGTGACAACGCCGAGGAGCTGCGCCTGCGAAACGAGCTGGGAAGCGAGCTGCCGATCGAGCCCGACCTGACGCGCTGGCTGGGACTCTTCGACGCGCCCCTGGAGTAGCTCCTGGAGATGAGGCGCGTCGTCCTCGCCGTCGCGGTCCTGCTCGTGGCTCCGGCCCAGGCGGCGCTCGACGGACCCCCGATTCCCGAGCAGAGGCCGGTTCCACGCGCGCCCGGCGCGCCGGGGGAGCTCGTGGTGGTGCCGGGGGAGAGCAAGGCCCCGCGCGGCAGAGACTACGTCCTCCGCTACGCCGTCGAGGTCGAGGGCGGCCTTCGCGTCGACCGGCACGCCTTTGCCGCCGCCGTCGAGCGCGTCCTGGCCGACCGGCGCGGCTGGGTGGGCGCCGGCCTCGCCTTCCGGCGCGTGTCCGCCGGCTCGGTGGACTTCCGTGTCACGCTCGCAAGCCCGGGCTTGACGGACGGGCTGTGCGCTCCCCTCCCGACGAACGGGATCTTCTCCTGCGCGAGCGGGAACCGCGCCGTCCTCAACGTCCTCCGCTGGACCCGCGGCGCGGACGCGTACCGCGGCAGGCTCGGCCGCTACCGCGTCTACATGGTCAACCACGAGGTCGGGCACGTGCTCGGGCACGGACACGCCTGGTGCCCCGCGACCGGCGAACGTGCGCCGGTGATGATGCAGCAGACGAAGGGCCTGGGCGGCTGCCGCCCTAATCCCTGGCCATTCCCCTACAGGGACGCGTAGGGCTCGACCGTCATGTACTTGAACCCGCTGTCGACGGCGAGCGTGACGACGACGGCGTCGGGCCCGAGGTGCTCTGCGAGGCGCAGCGCCCCCACCACGTTCGCGCCCGAGGAGATCCCGGCGAAGATCCCTTCCTCGCGGGCGAGGCGGAGCGTCATCTCGATCGCCTCGTCGTCCTGGATCGTCTCGACGGCGTCGACCTGGTCGCGCTCGAACAGGGGCGGGACGTCGCCCACCCATCCCTGCATGGCGAAGGAGCCTCTCGCGCCGCCCGAGACCGCCGCTGAGCCGGCCGGCTCGAGCGCGGCGACGTAGACGCCGGCCCGCCGCGACTTCAGGGCCTGCGCGACGCCCATGAGCGAGGTCGCCGTTCCCATGCCGTGGCAGAAGGCGGTCGCGCGCCCGTTTGTCTGCTCCCAGATCTCGGCGCCGAGCGTGTCCCGCAGCTGCGGGACGATGTAGGGGTTCCGGAACTGATCGGTGGCGTAGTGGCCCGGCTGCGCGGCGATCTCGCCGGCCCGGGCGACCATGGCACCGACGTCCCGGGCGGTCACCCGCGCGGGGCCCTCGACCGCCTCGAGGACCTCGAGCTCGGCGCCGAGCGCGCGCATGAGCCGGAACCGCTCCTCGGTGAAGCATGAGACAGTGACGATCACGAGGGAGTAGCCCTTCGCCGCGCAGACGAGGGCGAGCGCCGGGCCTGTGCTCCCGCCCGTGTACTCGACGACCTTCGCCCCGGGCTCGAGCAGGCCGTCGCGCTCCGCACCCTCGATCATCGCGAGGGCCATCCGGTCCTTCATGGAGCCGGTGGGGTTGGCGTACTCGAGCTTGATCCAGACCTCGGCGCCGTTCTCCGGCACACAGTGGCGCAGCCGCACGAGCGGCGTGCGCCCGATCGCCCCGAGGACTGTCTCCGACGCGGGCGTCACGCCCCGCGTCAGGCGGGAATGTCGGGGATGAGCCCGTCGTGCGAGAAGAGCCGCGTCGTCTCCTCGAGCGTGAGGTCGCTCGGGGGGACGGCGACGTCGGAAGCGGAGAGGTCGTCGTCAGGGAGGCGCTCGCCCTCGGCCTGCACGAGCCTCCACATCTCGTCGAGCACGCGGTCGAGCGCCGGCTCGTCCCGCGCGTCCGCGGCAGCTTGCGCCTGGTCGTCCAGCTCGTTCAGCCGCTCGACGAGCGCGTCACCGACCCGGAACTGGCCTTCGCCCATGAGCCTGACGATCACTGCTTCTCCTCCTCGAGCTCCTTGCGCTCGCCCGGCCCGAGCTCGCCCTTGAGCCGCGCCAGCTCGTCGTCCACCTGGCTCCCGGTCTGGAGGGCGGCGAGCTCGCGATCGAGCTCCGTCCCGCCGCTGAAGTCCTCGAGCGTACCTGCCTCCACGAGCTCGTCCACCGCGGCGGCGCGCGCCTGCATCTGCTCGGTCTTGTCCTGCGCCCGCTGGATGGCGAGGCCGGTGTCGGCCATCTCCTCACCGATGCCGGTCGCGGCCTCGGTGATTCGGACCTGGGCCTCGGCAGCCGAGTACTGCGCCTTGATGACCTCCTTCTGGCTACGGAAGGACTCCACCTTGGTGGCGAGGCGCTTCTCGCTCGCGACGAGCTTCTCCTGCTGCGCCTCGAGCCCCGCGATCTGCTGGTCGAGGCCCTGGAGCTGCTGCTGCGCGAACGCCTTGCGCTCGAGCGCCGCGCGGGCCAGGTCCTCGCGGCCGGCGGCGAGCGCCTGGCGGGCCTGCTGTTCGAGCTTGGGGATCTCTACCTCGAGCTTCTGGGTCTGGAGCTCGAGCCGCTTCTTCGCCGTGACGACCTCGGCCACGCCCTTCTTCACGTTCTGGAGCATCTCGCGCTGCTTCTCGTACGAGTAGTCGAGGGTGACCGACGGGTCCTCGGCGCGGTCGAGGAGCTTCGAGATCCATGCCTTGATGACGGTCGAGGTGCGGCTCATGAGGCCGGCCATGCGCTTCTCCTCCCTTCCTGGCTGCCGGGTGGCATCCTACCCGCGCCGTGATCGTCGAACGGAGCATGGATCCCCGCTGGCTCTCGAACGCCTACCTCGTGGCCGACCACAGCGGGGGCACGGGGGTCTTCGTCGACTCCGGCGCCCCGATCGAGCCGCTCGTCGCTGCCGTCGAGCGCCACGGCGTGCACGTGACCCACTTGCTCACGACTCACGCGCACGGCGACCATGTGGCCAACCATCGTCTCCTCCGCGAGGCCTTCGCGCCCCTACGCATCATGGCGGCGGAGGAGGAGGGAGTCGACGCGGCCGAGCCGCTCGGGCACGGCGAAGTGGTGGAGACGGGCGAGCTGCGGATCGAGGCGCTGCGGACGCCGGGGCACACGCGCGGGATGCTCGCCTTCCTCTTCAACGGAGAGGCGTGCTGCACCGGCGACACGCTCTTCGCCGGGTCGGTCGGCGGCACGACCGACGGGTTCGACGACCTGCGCGGCTCGATCATGGACGTGCTCATGGGCCTACGGCACGAGACCGCCGTCTACCCGGGACACAGCGAGGAGACGACGATCGGACGGGAGTGGGAGGAGAACCCGTTCGTGCGCGTCTGGCGTGGGGTCGACCCCGAAGGGACCGAGCCTTGTCGGGTCGCGGGTGAGGACGCGACGCTCGTCGTGTGGGGTCACGACTACGACGGCGGCGGCAAGGCGTGGGTGCGCTTCCCCGACGGGCGGGACGCGATCGTCGGCGGCTCGCGCGTCGAGCGCAGGTAGACGCGGCTACGGGATGACCGCGGCCTTGAAGAGGTCGCGGGGCGGGTCGGCGAACAGGCCGGCGACCCCCTCGAGCCCGACGCGGTGCGTGATGAGCAGCTCCCAGGGATGGGCGCCGCTCGCAAGGAAGGCGAGAGCGGCGCGCACGTGGCGAGGTGTGTGGTGGAAGGACCCGCGGAGCGTCAGCTCCTCGTAGTGGAGGCGGTACGTGTCGACGGCGAGCTCGCGCCCGCCGAAGAAGAGGACGGTGCCCCCCGGGCGGACGAGCTCGAGCGCGTCCCGCCAGGCCTCGGCGCTGCCGACTGCCTCGACGACGACGTCGGCGCCTTTCCCGTCGCCGGGCTCGGCGCCGAACTCGCAGACGAGCGCCCGCCGTTCAGGCCGGCCGCCGACGGCGATGACCTGCGCTCCGGCGTCTCTTGCAGCCGCGCAGAGCATCAGCCCGATCGGCCCGGGGCCGAGGACGGCGACGGTCTGGCCGCCCCCGGCCTCCGCGCGCTCGATCCCGTGCAGGCAGCAGGCGAGAGGCTCGACCATCGCCGCCACCTCGGGAGCGAGCGGAGGGGGGACGGGGAGGAGGTTCCGCTCGGCGATGCGCGCCGGAACGAGCAGGTACTCGGCGTAGGCGCCGTTGAGGAACGGCCTGAGGTTCTCGCAGAGCGTCTCCTCGCCGCGCCGGCACGGCGCGCACTCCCCGCACGGCGCCGAGTTCGCCGCGACGACGCGCCGACCGGTGGCGACGTCGACGCTGCAGAACTCGTGGCCGAACGGGCTCGGCGTCTCGGCGAGGAGGAGCGGGTGGCCGCGCCGGAAGGCCTTCGCGTCGGTTCCGTCCGTGAGCGCCACCTCGACCTGGACGAGGACGTCGCCCGGCCCAGGTTCCGGCCGAGGGACCTCTTCGACCCGCAGGTCGCCGGGGCCGTGGTAGAGGAGGGCCCTCACGGCGTGAAGACGACCTTGAC
>JBOHAJ010000325.1:0-3032 GCA_050697715.1 Gaiellaceae bacterium | reverse complement strand
GCCGAAGCGGCCGGGGCCAGCTAGCTGCTTGAACGGCGATTCCGCCACCAACCTCAGCGGTCACGACCTGGATTTCCGGCTCTGACGGCTTCTGACGCCGCGGGATCGTGCGCTACTCGGTCACGTCGAGCTGCGCGGCGACGTAGACCCGCCAGGTCGGTAGGTCGTCGATGAAACACATGAGGGCGTACGTACCGGCGGGCACATCGGCCGGCAGGAAATTGCTCGCTCCGGCGTCGACGCCGGAGCGGACCACCTGCGAATAGAACGCCGGCGGGTCGGGAAGCGTTCCACTCCGCTGGAACTGCTGGCGCGCCTTCTCGAGGTACGGCTCGAGGTCGTCGATCGTGGAGCCCTCGGCGATTGCGGCAAGCGCGAAGGCCCCGAAGTACACGGTCTGGTTCTCGACCTCGACCGTGAACATCCCCGCCGTCGTCTCGTCCCCTTCGTAGGTGCAATCGTCGTCGGTCAGCGTGAGGCGCATTTCACTGCCGGCGTCTTCACTGCCGGCGCCTTCAGTGCCGGCGCCTTCACCGCCGGCCTCGCCACCGCTGCAAGCAGCCAACAGCACAGTCGTCACGAAGGCCGCGAGGGTGACGGCCACGCGTATGCCGAAGATCACGCGCAGTCCCCGCGGAGTGGATACCCCATCAGGAGTACACGCTACTCAGTAGTCAAGCATCCGACTCCGGGGCGAGGCCCTTCCGGCGCAGCTCCTCGAGCGCCCGCTCGCTCTTCCCGAGGCTCTCGAGGCCCATCCCGCGCAGGATCTTCGGAGCCTTCGTGAACTGGACCTCCGAGTACTCGACGACCTGGAGGTGGTTTCCCCACGGGTCGCAGAAGTCGAGCCCGCGCCCCGGGAGGATCTCCGCGCCGGCCTCCTCGAGAGCGCGGCGGGCCGCCTCCATGTCGTCCACGACTAGGCCGATGTGGCGATGGACGTCCGGGTCCTGCGTGCGGCCCTCCGCGAGGGCGACGAACTGGTCGCCCATGTCCAGAAAGGCCATACGGGCCGAGCGCCCGCGCAACGTGAACTCGAAGACGCGACTGTAGAAGTCGAGCGCCTCCTCCAGGTCGCCGACCTCGAGGGCGACGTGGTTCATGCCGATGAGTCGTGCAAGGGGTATGAGCTCCATTCTTGCTCAGGTGCCCCTCCAGGCAATGCACGCCGGCTTCTGGCCCGCGATCACGCGGCGCCAGAGCCCACCCTCGCCCTTGCCAAGGCTATCCAGCCTTGCCTGCGGGCGAGTGCGGACTCTGGCTTGGTGCTCGCGACCCAGAAGCGGGGGCACCATTACCTGCAGGGACACTAACGACTCCTTCATCGGGAGCATCTAGCCTGTACGGGGACGTGGACGCCGTCGCCCGCATCGCCGCAGGGGTCGTGCTCCTCTGGGCCGCCGCCGCCAAGGTCCGACGGCGCGCGGATCTCCCCGACTGGTTTGCGGCCTACGGCCTCCCGGCACCGCTCGCCGCGCCTCTCGGCGCCGGACTCGTCGCGGCGGAGACGGTCGTCGGCGTGCTCCTCCTCGCAGGCGTTCAGGGTGCTCCCTACGCGGCCCTCGCCTTCGGCGGGATGTTCGTCGCGGCGCTCTCGCAGGCCCGCCTGCGCGGCGTGAAGCGCCTGCGCTGCGGGTGCTTCGGCGCCTCCGAAGGGCGGACGACGCTCCTCCTCCTGCGCGCGCTCGCCTTCACCGGCCTGGCCGCGCTGGCGGCGTTCGCCGGCGACGTGGGCACGCCCTCGCGGGACGCGCTCGTCCTCGGCGCGCTGCTTGTCCTCGCGGCGGCCGTCGTGGTCCTCGCCCTGCTCGTGCTCGCGCTCTACCGTCAGGTCGGCGTCCTCACCCTCCGGCTCGGCCCGCGCGTCGCGCTCGAGCTCGCCGAGGAAGGCCCGCCGCTCGGCGCCCCAGCGCCGGCGCTCGAGCACCTCGGGCGTGCGGGCAACGAGCTCGTCATGTTCTTCTCGGAGAACTGCCGTCTCTGCCGCCAGCTGGCGCCGGGAATCGCGGCGCTGGCGCGGGAGGGACTGCCCGTGCGCGTCGTGGACGAGGGCGAGGAGGGCGATGCGTTCGAGCGCTGGCAGGTTCCGGGGACGCCTTTCGCCGTCCACCTCGTGGACGGGACCGTCACCGCCAAAGGGACGGTCAACACGCTCGAGGAGGTCGACGGCCTGCTCGTGACCGGCACAGGGAGAGCCCATGCCGTCGCCTGAGCGCGCGCTCGGCGGCGCGGCGGAGCGTCTCTCGGCGAAGCTCGCCGAGTCCACGACCCGTCGCTCCTTCCTGGGCCGTCTCGGGGCGGCGGCGCTCGCGATCGCGGGCGGCTCAGCCGTAGCCGCCGCCGTCAGGCCGGACGAGGCGGACGCCTTCCACTTCTGCGGGCACATCTGGACGACCGGCTCCTGCCCCAGCCCCTACCCGCCGCTGGCGCGCATCGACCGCCGCGGGTATCCGCTCCACCCGTCGAGCGGGAAGCCGGTCGACAACCTCGGCCGGGTCGTCAACGCGCAGGGCTATGCGGTGGACAAGAGCGGGAACCGCAGGCGCGGCCCCGACGGAGAGCTGCTCCCGCCCGCGCCCCGCACGCGCGTCTGCGAGGAGTGGACCCGCGAGCGGGAGGGCCTCAAGGACCTCGCCACCCAGGGCTCGTGGTTCCGCTGCTGCGGGGGAGAGATCCGCAAGATCGTCGACTGCTGCTCCTACAGCCGCCGGCGCATCAACGGGGACGCATCGCTCGTCGGCTACTGCTGGGGCGGCCGCCGCGTCTACTGCGTCATGTACTACGACACGGGGCTCCAATGCTGACGATCGAGGCAGCCGTTGCGCTCGCGGCGCTCATCGCCGGGGTCTCCGGCGCCTGGTCGCCCTGAGGGCTCTCGATGGTGGAGACCTTCACTCCCGCCGTGTGCGGGAGCCGCACCCGGACACGCTTCGCCGTCGCGGCCTTCGCCGCCGGAGCGGTCGCCTCGGCGGCCGCGCTCGGCGCGCTCCTGGGCCTCGCGGGAGACGCGCTGGGCGCACGCAGGGCCGTTC
>JBOHAJ010000324.1:0-8793 GCA_050697715.1 Gaiellaceae bacterium | reverse complement strand
CAGGAGGGAGAGTGTCGTATCGGGCATTCCGATGAGCGCTATCGGCGATTTCGTCTGGCTCGATGGAAGCCTACGCCGTACCCTCGACTGAAGCAAATGGTGCTCCGCCCGTTTCTCTACCAGCCGACCGCATGCGCCAGCTACCTCTTCGGCTGCCCGAGCACGGGCCGGCTCGCCGTCGTCGACGCGCACGCCGAGCTCGTCGACGCCTACGTCGAGACGGCGGAGCGGATCGGCGAGCCGATCGTCGCGGTCTTCGAGACGCACATCCAGGCCGATCACGTCTCCGGCCAAAAGGTGCTGGCGTCCGCGACCGGGGCAACGGCATACCGGCCCGACAAGCTCGCCGACGGCCAGGTGATCGATCTGGGCAACACGCAGGTGACCGTCCTGGCGACGCCGGGCCACGCACCGGTGCACTGGGCGTTCGTCGTCGCCGACCGGCGCCGCGGAACCGAAGAGCCCTGGCTCGTCTTCACGGGTGACTCGCTCCTCGTGGGCGATGTCGGGCGTCCCGACCTGCATGCCAACGGGAACGCGGATGCCCTCGCGCGTGAGCAGTACGCCTCCATGCAGAGGCTGCTCTCGCTCCCCGACCACGTCCTCGTCTATCCGAGCCATTACGGCGGCTCGGTCTGCGGGCGCGCGCTCTCCGGAAATCCCTTTTCCTCGATCGGCTTCGAGCGGCGGAACAACTCAGCGCTCGCGCACGAGGACGCCGACGCCTTCGCCCGGGCCCTCCTCGTCGACGTGCCCCCGCCGCCGGCGAACCAGGCCGAGATCGTCGCGCTGAACCGGGCTTGACGGCGGACGCCGTCCGGCTCGGGCTCCGCGCGAACGCCGGCCAGTTTTGGCTCCTCGTCGGCGTCAACGCGCTCGTCGGAGCGATGGTCGGGCTGGAGCGGAGCGTCCTGCCGCTAGTCGGCGAGGAGGAGTTCGGCCTCACCTCGAAGGGAGCGATCCTCGCGTTCATCGCGGCGTTCGGCGTGTCCAAGGCGGGCGCGAACCTCGCCGCCGGCCGGCTGGCCGAACGGGTGGGTCGCCGGCGGCTGCTCGTGCTCGGCTGGGCTCTGGCGCTGCCCGTTCCGCTCATGATCGGCCTGGCGCCCAGCTGGGGCTGGATCGTGGCGGCGAACCTCCTGCTCGGCGCCAACCAGGGGCTCGCCTGGTCGATGACCGTCTTCATGAAGATCGACCTGGCCGGGCCCGCCCGCCGGGGGCTCGCCCTCGGGCTAAACGAGTCGGCCGGCTATCTCGGCCTCGCGGCGACCGCCTTCGCG
The DNA here is from genome assembly GCA_050697715.1 of Gaiellaceae bacterium. Classification (GTDB taxonomy): domain Bacteria; phylum Actinomycetota; class Thermoleophilia; order Gaiellales; family Gaiellaceae; genus DASQWP01. Next base: position 7,513 of record JBOHAJ010000324.1, on the reverse strand, counting down.
ACCGGGGTGCTCGCCTCGAGCTTCGCGCCGCGAACACTCGTCTGGGCAGGAGCAGCGGTGCTTGCGGTCGCCGGGCTGGCCGCGTCCCTGCTCTTCGTGCGCGACACGGGGGCGCACGTACGGAGGGAGCAGGACATCTACGCCGCCCGTCCGCCGGACCGATCGGTGCTCCGCGCCTGCTCCCAGGCCGGCTTCGTCAACAACCTGAACGACGCGCTCGCCTGGGGCCTCGCGCCCCTCTACCTGGCGGCGAACGGAGCGACGGTGGGTGAGATCGGAATCGTCGCAGGCGTGTACCCCGGCGTCTGGAGCATCACCCAACTCGGGACTGGATGGCTCTCCGATCACGTCGGGCGAAAGCCGCTCATCGTGCTCGGGATGCTCGTCCAGGGAGCCGCGCTGGGGCTGCTCGTGGCCGGCGAGGGGGCGTTCGCGGCCGCGCTTCCGGCGGCGGCGCTGCTCGGGCTCGGCACCGCGCTCGTCTACCCCACCCTCATCGCGGCAGTGTCGGACTCCATCGCGCCGCTCGAGCGGGCGCGGGCGGTCGGGCGCTACCGGTTCTGGCGGGACTCCGGCTTCGTCGCGGGTGCGCTCGTGGCCGGCCTGGTCGCCGATGCGCTCGGGAGCGGCCCGGCAATCGTCATCGTGGCCGCCCTCACGGGCGCCAGCGGCGTCTGGGTCGCGGCAGTCCCGTGGGCCTCGCCGCCGCGACGGCGCAAGTCGGTTGACGACCTGCTCCGCGAGGCACGAGCACGCATCGAGCGCCTCGACCCTCCTGACGCCCTGGCGGCGATGCGCGAGGGCGCCCTCCTCGTCGACGTGCGCACGGACGGCGAGCGCCGACGTGACGGGATCGCAGCCGGGTCGCTCCATCTACCCCGCTCCGTGCTCGAGTGGCGGGTGGATCCCGAGAACGAGTTCCGAAACCCGGCAGTCGGCGGCCTCGGCCGCCACGTGATCGTCATGTGCGCAGAGGGCTTCTCGTCGAGCTTCGCCGCCGCGACGTTGACGGAGCTCGGGTTCGTCCGCGTGAGCGACGTGGTCGGCGGCTTCACCGCCTGGAAGGCGGCCGGGCTGCCGGTACGGGAGGCGCCGGCCCGGGCGCCGGACACGCTGCCGGGCATGGCGCCGCCCGACGTGGACGAAGGCTGACGTCTATCGGTGCCGACGATGGCTGCTATTGCTGATCTCGACTAGGACGATGGAGACGGGGTGTCTACGATCCTGCGAGGAAAGGATTTCCTGAATGGCAATCGAGTCCGCAGGTCTCGACGTCGAGACCCTCAAGTGCGAGATCCAGAAGACGTACGCGCGCGTCTCGGAGCAGCCGGAAGAGGACTTCGTCTTCCCCACCGGACGCGCCTGGGCGACGGACCTCGGCTACCCGGCGGACTTGCTCGCCCGCGTGCCCGACGCCGCCGCGGAGTCGTTCGCAGGGGTCGCCAACCCGTTCTCGCACGGACCGCTGGGCCCAGGCGAGCGCGTGCTCGACATCGGCTCCGGCGCGGGGACGGACTCGCTCGTCGCCGCCCAGATGGTCGGGCCCGAGGGGCGCGTCGTGGGCATCGACATGACGCCGGAGATGCTCGCGAGGGCGCGGGCGGCAGCCGAGGAGATGGGCGCCCGAAACGTCGAGTTCATCGAGGGCGAGGTCGAGGCGCTGCCCTTCCCCGACTCGAGCTTCGACGTCGTGATCTCGAACGGCGTCATCGACCTCGTTCCGGACAAGGACGCGGTCTTCCGAGAGATCCACCGCGTCCTTGTCCCCGGTGGCCGCATCCAGGTCGCCGACGTCACCATCCAGCGGCCGGTCAGCGAGGAAGGGAAGCGGAACATCGACCTCTGGACCGGCTGAATCGCCGGGGCTCTGCTGGAGGCAGAGTACGCGCAGCTCCTCGCTCGGCACGGGTTCGAGCAAGTCGAGACCGGCGATCTCGTCGAGACGTACGCGCGCTCGGCGTTCGAGGACACGCGGCGCAAGGCCGAGAAGTTCGGGGCCCGCGGCACGACGGTGAAGGCGTACAAGCGCAGGAGGTAGAGATGCGAGCGATCGAATGTCCTTGCGGCCACCATCTCGAGGGCGCCGACGACGAGGAGCTGTTTCGGCTTGCCCGCGAGCACGTCGACCGCGACCACCCCGAGCTGGAGCGAACCGACGAGCAGCTCCGTGCGCGCGTCGCAGCCGACGCCTACGATCTTCAGAGGGCGTAGTCAGCTACTGACGCGAAGGACGGCGGCGCCGCGCACGTCACCGGCCCGCAGGCGGGCGAGCGCCTCGTTCGCCGCCTCGAGCGGGAATTCCTCGATCTCGGTCCGCACCGGGACGCGGGGAGCAAGCGCCATGAACTCTTCGCCGTCGCGGCGGGTGAGGTTCGCGACCGAGCGGAGGACGCGCTCCTCCCAGAGCAGGCGGTACGGGAAGGAGGGAACGTCGCTCATGTGGATCCCCCCACAGACGACCACCCCGCCCTTGGCCACCGCCGCGAGCGCGGTGGGCACGAGCTCGCCGACTGGTGCGAAGATGATCGCCGCGTCCAGCTCTTCGGGCGGCGCGGTACCGGCGCCGCCTGCCCACTCGGCCCCCAGCTCCCGCGCGAACTGCTGCGCAGTCTCGTCTCCCGCGCGCGTGAAGGCGAAGACGCGCCGGCCCTCGTGGCGAGCGACCTGGGCGACGATGTGGGCGCTCGCGCCGAAGCCGTAGAGCCCGAGCCGCTCAGGGTCGCCGGCGAGCCGGAGCGAGCGGTAGCCGATCAGTCCCGCGCAGAGAAGGGGTGCCGCCTGGACGTCGGGATAGTCCTCGGGAATGGGGAAGCAGAAGCGCTCGTCCGCGGCCGCGAGCTCGGCGTAGCCCCCGTCGAGCGTGTAGCCGGTGAAGCGGGCGCGGTCGCAGAGGTTCTCCCGGCCGGAGCGGCAGTAGCGGCACGTGCCGTCCGTCCAGCCGAGCCAGGGAATCCCGACCCGGTCGCCGGGGCGAAAGCGCTCCGCGTCGGGCGACGTCTCCACGACCCGGCCGACGATCTGGTGGCCGGGGACGAGCGGAAGCTTCGGGTCGGGGAGCTCGTCGTCGACGACGTGGAGGTCGGTGCGGCAGACCCCGCACGCGTCGACGGCCACAACCACCTGTCCAGGGCCCGCTTCCGGCCGCGGGAGCTCGGCGGCCTCGAGCGGCGTCCCGGGCGCGCGGAGGAGCATCGCCTTCACGCCCGTCACGCTAGATGTTTGGCCGGCAGTTGGGGTGCCGTCGGGGGCGGTCGAGACCAAGCCGGTCGTCGTGATCGGCCACAGCTCGTACCGGGTAGTACGTGCAAGGCCGAGCGCGGCGAGCGGCGCCGCGTCTCGGGCGTCAGCCGGCGGTGCCGGAATTGCCGGTCAAGCATCTGCACGCCCGACGAGCCCTTGACAAACGCTCCGTGATTTAGTCAAATGATTTAGTCAAATGCCTTAGTCAAATGTCTAAGGAGGTCGCGATGACTAAGCCCGCTTCCTTCTACGCGTCGCCGCAGGAGGCGATGCGCGCGCCGCGCGAGGAGTTCCTCTACGTCGCCTGCCTGCACGAGGGCACTGGCGTGGAAGCTCCGGACTTCCTCGCGGTGGTCGACGCCGAGGAAGGACGAGTCGTCCACGAGACGCCGATGCCCAACGTCGGCGACGAGCTTCACCACTACGGCTGGAACCGCTGCTCGTCCGCCTGCCACGGGCCGGACCGCTCGCACCTGATCGTGCCGGGCTTTCGCTCGTCGCGCATCCACATCGTCAACGTGGCGGACGACCCGCGCCGGCCGAGGATCGAGAAGGTGATCGAGCCCGAGGAGGTGATCGAACAGACCGGCTACACCCGGCCGCACACCGTCCACTGCATGCCGGGCGACAACGTCGTGCTCGCGATGCTCGGCGACAGCGAGGGAAACGGGTCGGGCGGCTTCGCCGTGCTCGATGCGAGGACGTTCGAGCTCAAGGGCCGCTGGGAGAACGGAGGAGAGAAGCCCCCTCTCAACTACGATTTCTGGTACCAGCCGCGCAAGAACACGCTCATCTCCAGCGAGTTCGGCGAGCCGAACGCGTACGAGCCCGGTTTCGACCTCGCGGACGTCGAGGCCGGCCGCTACGGACGCCGCATCCACTTCTGGAACCTCGAGACGCACACGCTCGAGCAGACGATCGACCTCGGTGAGCAGGGTCTCGTCCCCCTCGAGATCCGCTGGCTCCACGACCCCGACTCCGAGCAAGGCTTCGTCGGGGCCGCTCTCTCGAGCGTGATCTGGCGCTTCCATCGGAACGGGGCCTGGCAGGCGGAGCCCGTGATTCCCACCGAGGCGGTCGAGCTCGAGGGCTGGCCGTTCCCGGTCCCAGCCCTCATCACGGACCTGGTCGTCTCGATGGATGACCGGTTCCTCTACTTCGCCAACTGGCTCCACGGCGACGTGCGCCAGTACGACATCTCCGACCCGACCAACCCCAAGCTGACCGGCCAGTTGTGGCTCGGCGGGCTGCTCGGCAAGGAAAGCGACGGCGGGCGCGAGCTGAACGGCGGTCCGAACATGCTGCAGCTCTCGTACGACGGGCGCCGGCTCTACGTCACCAACTCGCTCTACTCCACCTGGGACAACCAGTTCTACCCCGGGCTCCGCTCCTGGCTCCTGCGGATCAACTGCCACCCGGAGGGCGGCATGGAGGTCGACCCGGGCTTCTTCACGGACTTCGATGATCGGCCGGCAGGTCCCGCCCGCGCGCACGAGGTGCGCCTCCCGGGCGGCGACTCGACGTCGGAGATCTTCCAATGATCCTCGCCCACCACGCCGGAGAGGAGGCCGTCTTTGCCGCCCTCGCGGCCGGCGGGACGAGCGTCCTCTCCGGGGTTGCCATCTTCGGGCGAGCCAGGCTCGGCGCACTGCTCCGGTGGCTGCTCCGCAGGTAGCCCGCGCTGAGACCGAGGAGGCGTTCCTGGACGCGGCGGAGCGCCTCCTCGTGGAGGTCGGGTACGCGGGGATCACGACCCGGCGGCTGGCTCGGGAGGCGCGAGCCAACCACGGCCTAGTCCACTACTACTTCGGCTCGATGGAGAACCTGCTCGTGCGGGTGCTCGAGCGGTTCACCGAGCGCCTGACCGCGCGTCAGCGAGCGATGTACGCCGACCCGGGGGTCCCGTTCATCGAGAAGTGGAGGCAGGCGATGCGCTACCTCGTCGAGGACGTCGCGTACGAAAAGATCTGGCTCGAGCTCCAAGCATTCGCCTGGAACCATCCCGAACTGCGGGAGCGCGTCGCCCGCGTCAACGCCGAGTGGCGCGCGGTGCTGAGGGAAGCGTTCGAGGCTCCCCGCAAGCAGTACGGCATCCCGATGCCGCTCGACGCGCTCGTCTCGCTCGTCATGACCTTCAACGAGGGGATCATCCTCGAGCGGGCCCAGGGGATCACGACGTGCCACGGGGAGCTCCTCGCCTGGATCGACGGCTGGCTAGAAGGGAAGGAGGAGCAACGGCGACCGCGGAAGCAATAGGAGCTCCGCGCGAGCAGACGCGCGCCCGCTACCCCGAAGCGGAGGGCTATGTCGAGCGCGACGGCGTTCGCGTGTTCTGGGAGGTCTACGGCGAGGGCGAGCCGACCGTCTTCCTGCTGCCGACCTGGTCGATCATCCACTCGCGACACTGGAAGATGCAGATCCCCTACCTCACGCGGCACTTCCGCGTCGTCACGTTCGATGGGCGCGGGAACGGAAGATCGGACCGGCCTGAAGGAGTGGCGGCATATGCGGAGGCTCAGTACGCCGCCGACGCGCTCGCAGTCATGGACGCGACCGATACGGAGCATGCGGTGCTCGTCTCGCTCTCCCTCGGTGCCCAGCGCGCCCTCCTGCTCGCCGCCGACCAGCCCGAGCGCGTCACCGCGGCAGCCTTCATCAGCCCCTCGGTATCGCTCGGAGATCCGCTGCCGAGCCGCATCGTCTACTCGTTCGAGGACGTGCACGCAACCGACGAGGGCTGGGCGAAGTACAACCGCCACTACTGGCTCCGCGACTACCGCTGCTTCCTCGAGTTCTTCTTCTCTCAGTTCTTTACGGAGCCGCACTCGACGAAGCAGATCGAAGACTGCGTCGGCTGGGGGCTCGAGACGACGCCGGAGACGCTCGTGGAGACACGCCTCGCAATCGACATGGGGGAGGAAGAGACGCGCGCGCTCTGCCGGCGCGTCCACTGCCCCGTCCTCGTCATCCAGGGCACGGAGGATGCGATTACCGGCCCGTCGCGTGGCATCTCGCTCGCGGAAGAAACCGGAGGGAGGCTCGTCCTGCTCGAGGGCTCGGGCCACGGGCCCCATGTGCGGGACCCTGTCAAGGTCAACCTCCTCCTGGACGACTTCGTCGCGCCGCGATCGCCGGCACCGCGCTGGCCTCGAGGGAAGTCACGGCGAAGGCGCGCTCTCTACATCTCCTCGCCGATCGGGCTCGGCCACGCCCAGCGCGACGTCGCCGTCGCTAGGGAGCTGCGCAGGCTCGTCCCCGACCTCGAGATCGACTGGCTCGCGCAGCACCCGGTCACGAAGGTCCTCGAGGGCGAGGGCGAACGGATTCACCCGGCGAGCGCCTACCTGGCGAACGAGTCGGGTCACATCGAAAGCGAGTCCGCCGAGCACGACCTGCACTGCTTCCAAGCATGGAGGCGCATGGACGAGATCCTCCTCGCCAACTTCATGGTCTTCCACGACCTCGTGCGCGAGGAGCAGTACGACCTCTGGATCGGGGACGAGGCCTGGGAGCTCGACTACTACCTCCACGAGAACCCCGAGCTGAAGTCGGCTGCCTACGTCTGGCTGACCGACTTCGTCGGGTGGCTGCCGATGCCCGACGGCGGCGACCGGGAGGCCCTTCTGACCGCCGACTACAACGCCGAGATGATCGAGCACATCGCCCGCTTCCCGCGCGTGCGGGACCGGGCGATCTTCGTCGGGAATCCCGACGATGTCGTCCCGGACGCGTTCGGGCCCGAGCTCCCGCGGATTCGCGACTGGACGGAGGACCACTACGACTTCGCCGGCTACGTCTCCGGCTTCGACCCGGCCGCCTTCGCCGACCGCGAGAAGCTCCGGGCCGAGCTGGGCTACGCGCCCGGCGAGCGGGTCTGCATCGTCACGGTCGGCGGCTCGGGTGTGGGGGGCCACCTCCTCCGGAGGGTGATCGCGGCCTTCCCGGAGGCGAAGGAGCTCGTGCCCGATCTCCGGATGATCGTCGTGGCGGGACCGCGGATCGACCCGGCCTCGCTGCCCGCGGCGGACGGTCTCGAGGTGCGCACCTACGTGCACCACCTCTACCGTCACCTCGCAGCCTGCGACCTGGCGGTCGTCCAGGGAGGGCTCACGACGGCAATGGAGCTCACCGCCAACCGAAGGCCCTTTCTCTACTTCCCGCTCCGGCATCACTTCGAGCAGAACTTCCACGTGCGCCACCGCTTGGACCGCTACGGCGCAGGGCGGTGCATGGACTACATGACCAGCGACCCCGACCTCATCGCGGCGGCCAT
>JBOHAJ010000323.1:0-11348 GCA_050697715.1 Gaiellaceae bacterium | reverse complement strand
GGGCGCCCCTTCTCGGTTCTGGGCGTTGCTACGGCGTCGGATCGGCTCCCGACCAGGCGAAGATGTCGGTGTTCCCGAACCTCGCCGGGCACGCCTGCTGCACCGCGGGCGGCGTGGCGGCGGCGCCGTCCTGGAGCGCCTGGCGAAAGGCGTCCATCGCCGGGCAGTCGGCCGCGTTGCGCGCCTCGTTCCAGACCGCCGCGGCGGAGGTGCGCGTCGTCGCCGCGTAGACGTAGTCTCCCAGGAACTCGGCCTGGAGGTTGTTCTGGCTCGAGCCGCGCGGGTCGCCGGAGGCGCCCCGGTGGAGCTGGATGAAGGCGCCCGGTGCCCCTCCCACCACGTCGGCGTGCTTCACGACTCCGACGAGGCTCCGCAGAGTTGCGGTCGTGCGCCGGAACGGCGTCGTGATCGCGTTGTAGACGACATAGAGGTCGGTGCCGTCCGGCGAGAGCGCCGGGGCGGCGTAGAACCCACGGTCCGGCGCGCTCGAGACCCGTCGCGGGCTCGAGAACGTGGCGCCTCGGTCGCTCGACCAGCTCACCATGACGTCCTCGTTGTTGAGCCCGTCACGCCCGTCCGCCCAGGTCACGGCGATGAAGTCGGTCCCGTCCGCTCCGGTGGGAGCGCCGTTCGCGATGTCCACGCTCGGCGCGGCGGCGAGGTCACTGCGCGCGCCGGCGACGCCGTCCATCACGCAGCGGGCGATGACGGGATCGACGAAGAAGCAAGGGTCCGTCACCCGCTGGATCGTCCGCGGCTTCGTCCAGGTCCTGCCGCCGTCGAACGACTGGACGAGCTTGTGCGTCGCCGCGGGCGGGAACCCGACGCTTGGCTTCGTCGGATCCTGGAACTCCTCGTAGAAGACGTAGGCAGTCCCTCTGCTGTCAGTTCGGATCGTGCACCCCGACTGGCCGAACAGCTTGGGCGCGACGTTGTGCGCGGGACTGACCTGGTCGGTCCGCCAGGTGTTGCCGCCGTCGCGCGAGGTCGAGACGACGAGCGGTGCTGCGCCGGAGCCTCGGAACGCCGCGTAGCAGACGTAGACGTTGCCGAAGAATCGGCTCGACTCGGCGTTGTCCGCCCAGATCTGCTCCTTGTCGGCGAAGGTTGCCGAGCTCTGCTTGGAGACGATGACCGGCTGGAACCAGGCGCTCTCGTCGCCCGTAGCCGCCGCGGCGACGTCGTCCGTCCGCGAGACGGCGATGGCCTCGAAGCCCCGGAAGGTGGGCTCGCCGAAGTCGGCCGACACGCTCGAGGTCAGGTTGGCGTAGTAGAGGCGCGAGCCGTTGCTCCACGAGAAGCCGTTCGGCCCCGGGCGCGGCCCGAAGGCAAGCGCAGGGTCGCCGTCGGAGACGAGGTTGACCTCGTCGTAGCGCGGGAGTGTCCCGATCGGCCCCCGTCGCACCTGGCAGTCGGGATCGGGCCCCGGCGCTCCCAGGCAATGCCGCGCCGTTAAGCCCATGTACGTCGGCTGCGTCCACGAGTCGCCGCCGTTGAACGAGAACGCGATCCCGGAGCCGCCCACGTTGGGCGTGAACGGGCAGGTCGTGTCGTCTCCGGCGTTGCACGCTTCCATGTCGATGTTGTCGTTAGCCCCGGCCGCCAGGATGTGCGGGCGTGTCGGGTCGACCGCGATCGCGGGCTCGTTCTGCTTGTTCTGCGAGAAGACCGTGTCTTCCGAGCCGACCGTCACCTCCGTCTCGGCGCCGTGGGCCGCGAACGCCCCCGGCGTCGCGAGCAAGACGGCGCACGCGTTACGCCGGCGAGCAGCGCCGCCGGCCGCAGCAAGCGTCTCATCTCCCTCCCCCTTTCCCGTTGCCCCGTCGTGACGATCGCGACTATACGCGGGATCACCCCGTGCTTGCCAGACGGCCCTTGCCCGCTCCGTACACTTGGGGCATGGAGATTGCGGTTGCGGAGCGTCGGCGCGCGTTCGTGCGGGTGGCGGGCCCGGACGCCGAGGAGTACCTCCAGCGCATGCTCTCGAACGACGTCGCCTCCCTTGAGCCGGGCGGCTCGTGCGAGGCACTGCTCCTCACGCCCAGGGCGCGCGTGATCGCGCCGATGCGCGTGCTGCGTCGTGGCCCGGACGACTTCCTCCTCCTCACGGAGCCCGAGCTCGGGGAGACACTCCGGGCCGAGCTCGTTCGCATGCGCTTCGCCGCGCGGGCGGAGATCCAGGCGGAGGAGCACACGTCCACGCTCGTCTTCGGCGGCGAGGAAGAGGGGATCCCGAACGCGGACTACGGCCAGCCGGCGGTCGAGGCCCTCGACGTCGCCCTCGAGCCGACGCTGGACGACGCCGCGCTAGAGGCCATGCGCATCGCGGCCGGCACGCCGGCCTGGGCAAAGGAGATCGACGACCGTGTCCTGCCCGCCGAAGCCGGGCTCGTCGAGCGCGCGATCAGCCTTGAGAAGGGCTGCTATCCGGGGCAGGAGCCGGTTGCCCGCCTCCACCACCGCGGTCACGCCAACCGGGCCCTCCGCGTCCTGCGCATCGAGGGCGACGAGCTTCCCGAGTACGACGCCGAGCTCCATCTCGGGGAGAAAGTCGTCGGCCGCGTGACGAGCGCAGCACGCGACAACGGCCGGATCGTCGCGCTCGCCTACGTGCGGGTCGAGGTCCCTGCGGACGCCGAGCTGCGCGTGGGCCGGTCGGCCGCGAGGCCGCTACACTGACCTCTCCCAGGCGCCCGTAGCTCAGGGGATAGAGCGCTGCCCTGCGGAGGCAGAGGCCGCACGTTCGAATCGTGCCGGGCGCACTTGCCCGCGCTCGGGAAGGAGGCCGGCTGTGCGGCCGGCCTCCTGGTACTGGGGGTGTCAGTCGAGAGCGTCAGTCGTCGCGCGTCACCCTGATCGTCGTCCGCATCCAGGGATGAATGGCGCACTCGAAGCGGTGCCGTCCCGGCCTGAGACCGTGCTTTCCCGTTCGCAGCCTGACCCTCTCGCCCGGAGCGATGAAGTCGCTCGGCTCCAAGTCCAGGAACTCCGCGAGCGGCGGCCCGGGGACGCCGAAGACGAGCTCGTTCAGCTCGGGCACGATCCCCGGCCCGAACTCGGCCACCTCGGTGAAGGTGTGCACCTCGCCGCCCACGTTCCTGGCCACGATCCTCTCGCCCCTCTCGACCGAAGCTCGGCGGGGAGCGAAACGCCACGTCGCAACCTGCTGGGTTGCGGCCAGCTCGGCGATGAACTCGGAGAAGGTCATGGTCCCGTCGCCGACGCAGGTGCCCGGACCGATGACCGCGTTGAAGGTGGCCGGGTCGCACTCGTCCCGGATCTTGACGCGGCGGCGGCGCCGGGCGCGACTCCGAGCGCCACGCACACCGAGACGACGGCGACGACGAATGCACGCAGCGGTCTCCTCATACGACCTCCCTTCCTGTCCGCGAAGCTCTCCGCTCAGCCTTACGCGACGACCGCCTGGCTGGATTCATCACTTCCGAACCGAAACCGACCGCACTCCTAACACCCGCAGCTACGCTGAGCGCGATGCGAATCTGCTCGCTGGTGCCGGCCGCCACGGAGATCCTCTTCTCTCTCGGGCTGGACGAGCAGGTGGTGGGCGTCACGCACGAGTGCGACTGGCCTGCGGAGGCGGCCTCCCGCCCCAGGGTCACGGCGTCACTCGTCGAGACGGGCGACCTCTCGAGCGCGGAGATCGACAAGGCCGTAGCCGAGGCAGCCCGGGACGACCGTCCGCTCTACGCGATCGACGCTGACGTGTGGGCGAAGATCGAGGCGGACGTGGTCGTTGCCCAGGAGATATGCGAGGTCTGCGCGGTCTCCAGCGACCAGGTGCGGGAAGCGGTGGACGCCCGCCGGCTCGAAGTGGAGGTGCTCGACTACTCGCCGACCACGCTCTCCGGGATCCTGAACGCGATCGCGGGGCTCGGCGTGCGCCTGGGCGCCGAGGGCCCTGCGGACGAGCTCACCTCGGGGATGCGAACGCGGCTCGAGCGCGTCGAGGCCGCGCTCGCCGGCGTCGAGTCGTCGCCGCGCGTCTTCGTCACGGAGTGGCTCGAGCCGCCCTACTCGGCGGGCCACTGGGTTCCGGACATGGTCGCGCTCGCCGGTGGGACGGACGTCGCCGGGATGGCGGGGGAACCGTCGCACCGCATGCGCTGGAGCGACGTGGCGGCGCTCGCGCCCGAGGTGGTCGTGCTCGCCCCCTGCGGCTTCGACCTCGACCGCACGCTGTCCGAAGTGGTGCCGCTCGACCTCTCCGCGCACCTGCTCGGGACGCCGGCCCGCCAGGAGAGCAGCGTCTTCGCCGTGGACGCGGACGGCTACTTCTCGCGGCCCGGCCCGCGTGTCGTCGACGGGGTGGAGATGCTCGCGCACCTGCTCCATCCCACCGAGTACCCGGACCCGGGGATTCCGTGGAGCCGGATCAGGCTCTGACCCAGACCGTGCCCTCGCGCTCCTCGACGGGATAGCGGCGGACCGGTTCCTCGCCGAGGAGGCAGGCGCCCGTCTCGAGGTCGAAGCGCCAGCCGTGGTAGGCGCAGGTGAGCGTCGGGCCGAGGATCTCGCCCTCGACGAGCGGGTTGCCCTCGTGCGGGCACGCGTTGGCGAAGGCATACAGACGCCCTTCGGCGCGGAAGACGACGATCACCTCGTCGTCCACGTCGATCGTCCCGCGGTCGCCCGCGAGTTCGACCCTATGCCAGCGTTCGCTCGAGGACGACATCGCGTAGGTGCTCGATCGGGCGGAGGGCGAGCAGCCGGCGGACGGTGGCGACGACGTCGTTCACGGAGATGATCTCGTCGCTCTCCACGGCCCTAGACTAGTCCGCCGAGTGCCCCTCTACCTGCGCGAAGCCGACGTCGAGCAGCTCCTCACGCCCGCCGACGCCGTGGACGCGGTGGAGGCGTGCTTTGCCCGTATGGCGCGCGGAACCGTCGAGAACCGACCGCGCTTCCGGCTCGGTCTCGAGTCGGGCCTCATGCACGTGCTGGCCGCCGCCGACCGCGAACTCGGGGTCGCCGGGCTCAAGTCCTATGTCGGCTTTCGCGAAGAGGCGCGTTTCGTCGTCGCGCTCTTCGCCGCCGACCGGCCGGAGCTGCTGGCGCTGATCGAGGCCGACCGGCTCGGGCAGCTCCGGACCGGAGCGGCGAGCGCCGTCGCGGCCCGGCACCTCGCTCGGCCCGGAGCCTGCACGCTGGGCGTCATCGGGTCCGGCTGGCAGGCGGAGAGCCAGGTCGCGTGCATCCGCGCCGCCCTGCCGGGGATCGAGCGCGTCGTCGCCTACTCCCGTTCGAAGGAGGGCCTGGAGGACTTTTGCAGCCGCTTCGGCGCCGAGCCGGCCGAGTACAACCGGGGCGCGGCCGAGCAGGACGTCGTCGTGACGGTGACGAACTCGCGCGATCCCGTCCTGCGGGGCGAGTGGCTGCAGCCGGGCGCGCTCGTGTGTGCGGTCGGCGCGAACCGGATCGAGGCGAGAGAGTTGGACAACGCCGTGCTCGAGCGCGCCGCCTTCGTCTGCTGCGACTCCAAGGAGCAGGCTCGGATCGAGGCGGGAGACCTCGTCGAGCCGGTCGAGCGGGGCGTCCTCGACTGGCTCGAGGTGCACGAGCTCTCCGAGGTCGTGAGCGGGGAGGTGGCTGGGAGGCAGCAGGAGGACGACATCGTCCTCTTCAAGAGCCTCGGCATCGCGGCGGAGGACGTCGCGGTCGGCGCCCTCGTCTACGAGCGCGCCCGCGAGCGCGGGCTAGGGGTACGGCTCTAGTCGATCTCGTCGGCGAGCAGGTCGAGCAGCAGCCCGTCGTGCCAGACGCCGTCGGGGCCGAGCTCGTAGCGGCGCTGGACGCCGACCCGCTTGAAGCCGACGCGCTCGTAGCAGCGGATCGCCCGCTCGTTGTCGAGCCTCGGGTCGATCGTGACCCGATGGTGCCCGCGGTCGCGGATCAGGTGTCGCGCGAGCGTGCGAACGGTGTCCGTGCCAAGACCCCGCCCGTGGAAGGCCGAGGCGAGGAAGAGGTCGATGCCTGCATGTCGGTACTGGGGGTCCTTCTCTTCCCAAGCCTCCGCGAGCCCGATCAGCTCGCCTTCGAGCTCGACGACGAACGGAATGACGTCGTCGTTCCCGAGCGCGTCGGCGAGCAGAGCTTCCGTGGTGATGTCGGGCCACCAGCGGGCGACCTCTGGCTCGCGGCCAAGCTCGACGACCCGGGGCACGTCGTCGAGGGCGAGTGGGCGCAGCGTGACGCGCTCGCCCCGGAGTTCCGGAACGCTCATGCAGAGCGGTCAGGTGCTCTCGCGGACGCGCTCGGCTGCCATCGCAGCCGTGTCCTCGCCGACGGCCCGGATGACCTCCGGCCGCTCGAGCAGGCGGAGCCTCTGCTCCTCGGTCGCGCGATTCTTCAAGTAGGCGTCGTCCAGGATCTCCTCGAGCGTTCGGCCGAGCCGGTGCTCGCGGACTACGTAGGCCGCGAGCGCCTCCTCCTTGGACATGCTGCGCGTCGTCTCCGCGCGCGTCTCGCCTTGCTTGCCGAACAGTCGGGAGAAGATCCCCACGGCGGCGATTGTATCCTTGCAGGCAGTGGCGCCAGGCGGCATGCGATTCGCCGAGCGGATCCTCCACGGGATCGGGGAGGACGGCAGCCGTGAGGAGATCGTCATCTGGATCGAGCGGCAGCCGGGGGCGCTGTGGGCGGTCGGGCGCGCGATCGACCCGCGCAACCGCTCCAGCCCGCAACCGCGCCCGGACGACTACGTGTTCGAGGGGTACGAGATGGGGGACGCGCTGGAGGCGGCCAACAACGCGCTCCGCGACGACCTCGTGGTCTCGGCCGAGGAGGGGCTCAACGAACAGGTAGCCGATTTCCGCGACGACGAGCTGCTGAAGCCCCTCGAACGCTGGTTCTTCGGCCACAATCCCTAGCGCCCCTCCAGGCAATACACGCCTGCTTCTGGCCCGCGATCACGCGGCGCCAGAGTCCACCCTCCTCCTTGCCAAGGCTACCCAGCCTTGGCTGCGGACGAGTGCGGCCTCTGGCTTGGTGCTCGCGACCCAGAAGCGGGGCAGCATTACCTGAAGTGGCACCAGCCGGAGCCCGGGGCCACCGCGCTCCTCCCTCCACTTCAGATCCTATGGAGGAAAAACGCGCGTGTGGTGCGCAGACGGTGGCGAAAGGCGCGCGGTCCCGACCCGGGAGTGCTACGCGATCCCGATCTGGCCGGCGAGGTCGCGTGAGATCGCGTGCTCCACGCCGTCCACGAGCACCGTCAGCGGTCCGTCGAACGGCTCCAAGCGCCGCATCTCCACGCGCCCGCCGGGCACGAGGCGCAGCCGCGCCAGGTAGCGGAGGAGCGCCGCGTCCCCGTCCGGGACGCGCTCGACCCTCGCCTCCTCGCCCGGCTCGAGCGCGTCGAGCGACCGCAGCTTGCGCCTTTCGATCTTCAGACCGGCGTCGGGGATCGGATGGCCGTGCGGGTCGTGTGTGGGGAAGCCGAGCTTCTCGTCGATCCGCGCCTCGAGCTCCTCGGAGATGACGTGCTCGAGTCGATCGGCCTCCGCGTGCACGGCGTCGATCGCGAGGCCGAGCGTCTCGGCGAGGTACTGCTCGAGCAGGCGATGGTGGCGGATGACCTCGAGTGCGATCCGAGTCCCCTTCTCGGAGAGCCTCGCCCCGTGATACGGCGAGTGCTCCGCGAGCCCGAGCACGGCGAGCTTCTTCAACATCGAGGTCGCGGAGGAGGGCGCCACGCCCATGCGCGTCGCGATCACGGTCGTCGTCGGTCGCTGACCCTCTGACTGGAGCTTGTAGATCTCCTTGAGGTAGTCCTGGATCGCGGCGCTCAGAGCAGGTTTAGACACATCTCAAATTGTACTTCGGGCCCGCGCCGGCAAAGCCGTGCTAGCCTCGCGCGGCTCTGCTGGTTCGTCTCGGACATAGCCCGGATCCCGACGACGCGTTCATGTTCTGGGGACTCGCTTCAGGCCGCGTGCCCCCACGCGGTTTCGAGTTCGAGCACGTCCTCAAGGACATCCAGACGCTGAACGAGTGGGCGCTCGAGGGGCGCCTGGAGATCACCGCCATCTCGCTGCACGCGTACCCCTTCGTGCAGGACCGGTACGTCATCCTCCCGCACGGAGCGAGCATGGGCACGGGTTACGGACCGGTGATCGTCACGCGCGAGCCGCGTACGCCGGCCGACCTCGCAGGCCTCGAGATCGCAGTTCCCGGGCGCATGACGACGGCTTTCCTCGTCCTCAGCCTGTTCCTCGGGGGCGAGTTCCGCTATCGGGAAGTGGCGTTCGATCAGATCATGGACGAGGTGCGGGAGGGCCGCGCCGCCGCCGGCCTCCTCATCCACGAAGGCCAGCTCACGTACGCGGCCCAGGGTCTTCGGGCCGTCGTCGACCTGGGCGAGTGGTGGCTGCTCGAGACGGGTCTCCCGCTCCCGCTCGGCATCAACGTCGCCCGGCGCGACCTCGGCGAGGAGACGCTGCACGAGCTCTCAGGGGTGCTGCACGAGTCCATCCGGGCCGGCCTCGGGGCACGCGAAGAGGCTCTGGGCTACGCGATGCGTTTCGGGCGGGGCCTCGACTCGGCGCTCGCCGACCGCTTCGTCGGCATGTACGTCAACGAGCTGACCGAGGACTACGGCGAGGAGGGCAAGCAGGCCGTCGAGGAGCTCCTTCGCCGCGGCGCGGCGGCCGGGGCCTTCCCGGGCCCGGTCCGCGTCGAGTTCGTGCAGTAGTCCGCTGGGCCGCAACTAGACTGACTTCGTGCCCGAGGCGGTGATCCTTTCCGCGGTCCGAACGCCGGTGGGGCGCTACGGGGGCGCCCTCGCGGACGTGCGCCCCGACGACCTCGCCGCGCTCGCCGTCCGGGCGGCCGTCGAGCGCGCGGGCGTTCCCGCCGGTGAGATCGAGGACGTCTACCTCGGCTGTGCCAACCAGGCGGGCGAGGACAACCGCAACGTCGCTCGCATGGCGGCGCTCCTCGCCTGCCTGCCCGAGGAGGTGGCCGGCGTCACGCTCAACCGGCTCTGCGCCTCGGGCCTCTCTGCGATCGTCTCCGCCTGCCACGCCGTCCGCTCCGGCGACGGCGAGCTCTTCGTCGCGGGCGGCGTCGAGTCCATGAGCCGCGCGCCGCTGGTGACGGCGAAGCCCGAGCGCGCGTTCCCGCGCGGGAACCAGATTGCCTGGGACACGACGCTCGGCTGGCGCTTCCCCAACCCGAAGCTGGAGGCGATGTTCCCGCTCGAGTCCATGGGCGAGACGGGCGAGAACGTGGCCGAGCGCTACGGCGTCACACGAGAGGAGCAGGACGCCTTCGCGCTCGAGAGCCAGCGGCGCCACGCGGAAGCGGCCGCGGCCGGGCGCTTCCGCGAGGAGGTCGTCCCCGTCGGAGAGGTGAACGAGGACGAGCATCCCCGCCCCGACACGAGCCCGGAGAAGCTCGCCGCCCTAAGGCCGGCGTTCCGCGAGGGCGGCACCGTCACCGCCGGGAACTCGAGCGGGATCAACGACGGCGCGGCAGCCGTCGTCGTCGCGAGCGAGGACAAGGCGCGCGCGCTGGCGGCTCAGCCGCTGGGCCGCTTCGTCGGGAGCGCTGTTGCCGGTGTGGATCCGCGCATCATGGGCATCGGGCCGATTCCCGCGGTCCGCAAGCTCCTCGCCCGCGTCGGTATCGACGCGGGCGAGCTAGACCTCGTCGAGCTGAACGAGGCCTTCGCCTCGCAGAGCCTCCAGGTGATCCGCGAGCTGGGGCTCGACCATGCGATCGTGAACGTGAACGGCGGCGCGATCGCCATCGGCCACCCCCTGGGGATGAGCGGCGCACGCCTCGTCGTCACGCTCCTCCACGAGCTCCGCCGCCGCGGCGGGCGCTACGGGCTCGCCACGCTCTGCGTCGGGGTGGGCCAGGGTCAGGCGGTGATCTTCGAGGCGAGATAGCGCCGCGAGCGTTGCATCAGGATGTGCGCGAGGAAGATGATCGCAAGCGCGTTCACCGGGTGGAGCGCCGCAATCTCCTCGACGTCCACGTTGGCGAGCACGATCTGGAGTGCGTTCAGCCCGACGAGCACCAGCGTGAGCAGCAGGAACAGGCGGGGAAGGCGACCGACGATCGCGACGACGAGCAGCGCGAGCGAGCCGACGGCGAGGACGAAGCCGAGCACCCTGTGCGAGTCGTACGTCGGCTCGGCCCCGAACGCTCCGAGACCGGCGAGGAAGAACTGGACCACGACGGCCACGAGGTAGATCGCCGAGAGCCCGAAGTAGATGACGCGTGCCTGGCTCATCCCGGCCGCTATTGTGCCCGCGATGGCGGTCGCCACCGAGCGCGAGTACGGACTCTTCGTCAACGGAGAGCCCACCGAGCCCACCGACGGCGAGATCCGGGAGCTGGCCGAGCCCGCGACCGGGAGGCTGCTTGCGCGCGCCGCCATGGCCGGGCCGAAGGACGTCGATCGCGCCGTCGAGGCAGCGCGGGCTGCGCTGACCGGCTGGGGCAGGACCTCCCCGACCGAGCGCTCGCGCCTCCTGCACGCCCTCGCCGACGCGATCCAGGCGAATCGGAAGGAGCTCGGAGAGCTCGAGGCGCGCAATGTCGGCAAGGCGATCGCGTCGGTCAAGGGAGAGGTGGCGAGCGCCGCCGAGAACTTCCGCTGGTACGCCTCGGCGCTCGGCTCGATCGCCGGGAGCGCGCGACCGATCGGCGGCTCGATCCTCTCCTACACGCTCAAGGAGCCGGTCGGCGTCTGCGCGCAGATCATCCCCTGGAACTACCCGATCATGATGGCCGCGTGGAAGCTCTCGCCGGCACTCGCGGCCGGCTGCACGGTTGTCCTCAAGCCCGACCCGGCCACGCCGCTGACGGCGCTGCGCGTGGCGGAGCTGGCCGCGGAAGTCGGCTTCCCGCCGGGCGCGATCAACGTCGTTCCCGGTGACGGGCCCACCACGGGGGCTCACCTCGTCCGCCACCCGGACGTGGACAAGGTCGCCTTCACGGGCTCCACCCGCACCGGAACGGAGATCATGCGCCTCTGCGCCGAGCCGGTGAAACGCGTCTCGCTCGAGCTCGGCGGCAAGAGCCCCAACATCGTCTTCGCCGACGCCGACCTCGACCAGGCGGTGCCGAGCGCCGTCTACGGGATCTACTACGCCGCCGGCCAGAGCAGCGACGCGCGCTCCCGCCAGCTCGCCGAGCAGCCGCTCTACGACGAGGTCGTCGAGCGCTTCACTGAGACGGCGTCGCGTCTCAGGGTCGGCGACCCGCTCGATCCCGAGACCCAGATGGGCTCGCTCATCTCGAAGACGCACCGGGACAAGGTGCACCGTTTCGTCGAGATCGGCCGCGACGAGGGCGCCCAGGTCCTTGCGGGCGGGGGG
>JBOHAJ010000322.1:0-6701 GCA_050697715.1 Gaiellaceae bacterium | reverse complement strand
AGCTGGCTCACGGACTCATGGTAGCCGTGGACGTCGCCGGCGCCTCCCTCGACAGGGTTGGCGCGACTCAGGAGCCGCGGCCGATCCACTCCTCGCCACCCTCGTAGACCTCCTTCTTCCAGAGCGGCACCTGCTCCTTCAGCGTGTCGATCGCCTCCTTGCAGGCGGCGAGCGCGTGCTCGCGGTGCGCGGCGGAGACTGCGATGGCGACGCTCGTCTCGCCGATCCCGACGCGTCCGACGCGGTGCGCCATCGCCACCGCGCAGAGGTCGTACTTGGAGTGCAGGTCGCTCGCGATGCGCTCCATGAGCCGCTCGGCCATGCCCTCGTAGGCCTCGTACTCGAGGTGCACGACGGTGCGGCCCCTCGAGTGCACCCGGGTCGTGCCGAGGAACGTCGCGATCGCCCCGGCCCGCTCGTCGGCCACCTCGGAGACAACCTTCTCCACGTCGATCGGATCCTCCGTGAGACGGAAGGCACCACCCGAGACCGGCGGGATGACGGCCACCTCGTCGCCGTTCCTGAGCGCGCGGTCGCGCCGGACGTACTCCTGGTTGACGGCGTAGAGAAGACCAGGTGGCTCCTCCCCGAGCCCGAGCACGTCCCAGACGTCGCGCACGCGCGCGCGCGCCGGAAGCTCGACTTCGCGCTCGGCGGTTCCTGCGCGCTCGCGCAGCCCTGCGAAAAGCCTCACGGTGACCTTCACGGCGTTAGCCTAGAGGCATGGCGACAGCGCAGGACCGGCGCGAGACCGACTCGGGCATCGAGGTGAAACCGGTGTACGCGGACGAAGACGTCGCGGGGCTCGTGCTCGAGCCGCCCGGCGAGTTCCCGTTCTCGCGCGGCCCTTACAAGGACATGTACCGCGGCAAGCCGTGGACGATTCGCCAGTACGCCGGGTTCGCCTCGGCCGAGGAGACGAACGCGCGCTTTCGCTACCTGCTCGAGCACGGGCAGACGGGCCTCTCGGTCGCCTTCGACCTTCCGACGCAGCTCGGCTACGACTCCGACGACCCCCGCGCCCTGGGCGAGGTCGGCCGCACCGGCGTGGCCATCGACTCCATCGCCGACTTGGAGATCCTCTTCCGCGAGATCCCGCTCGGGGAGGTCTCGACGTCGATGACGATCAACGCGCCGGCCGCGCTGCTCCTGCTCCTCTACGAGCTCGTGGCGGAAGCTCAGGGGGTGCCCGGCGAGAAGCTCCGCGGCACCGTCCAGAACGACATCCTCAAGGAATACGTGGCCCGCGGGAACTACATCTTCCCGCCGCGGCCCTCCATGCGGATCACGACCGACCTCTTCGCCTACTGCCGCGAGCGGCTGCCGCGCTGGAACACGATCTCCATCTCCGGCTATCACATCCGCGAGGCGGGGGCGACGGCGGTGCAGGAGCTCGCCTTCACACTCGCCCACGGGATCGCCTACTGCGAGGCGGCGATCGCGGCCGGGCTCTCGCCGGACGAGTTCGGCGCCCGCCTCTCCTTCTTCTTCAACGCGCACAACCACTTCTTCCAGGAGGTGGCGAAGTTCCGCGCGGCCCGGCGACTGTGGGCGCAGATCATGCGCGACCGCTTCGGGGCGACCAACCCGAAGGCGCAGGCGCTCCGCTTCCACGCGCAGACGGGCGGCTCGACGCTGACGGCCCAGCAGCCCGAGAACAACATCGTCAGGGTGGCGATCCAGGCGCTCTCGGCCGTCTGCGGCGGCGCGCAGTCCATCCACACGAACGCCTTCGACGAGGCGCTCGCGCTTCCCACCGAGCGGAGCGCTCGCATCGCCCTGCGGACGCAGCAGATCCTCGCCCACGAGGGCGGCGGCACGGACACCGCCGACCCGCTCGGCGGCGCCTACTTCGTCGAGGCGCTGACGCGGGAGCTCGAGGAACGGGCCCGGGAGCTGATCGGGCGGATCGACGAGCTGGGCGGCGCCGTCGAGGCGATCGAGCAGGGCTTCACGCAACGCGAGGTCGAGGAGGCCGCGTACGCGTTCGAGCGGCAGGTGGAAAGCGGTGAGCGTGTGGTTGTGGGCGTTAACCGCTTCGCGGAGGGCGACGAGGAGGAGATCGAGCTCCACAAGCTCGACTCGGAGGTGGAGCGGAGGCAGATCGAGCGCACCCAGCGCGTGCGCGCGGAGCGAGACCAGGGGGCTGCCGAAAGCGTTCTTGCCCGCGTGCGCGCTGCCGCACGCGGGAACGAAAACCTCCTCTTCCCGCTGCGGGACGCGCTTGCCGCCTGCTGCACGGTCGGCGAGATCTGCAACGCCCTCCGCGAGGAGTTCGGCACGTACGACGCCCACCTCGCGCCGTGAGGCTCGAGGACGGCGAGATCGTCCTGAGGCCGCCGAGCGAGGAAGATATCCCGGCGATCGCTGAGGCGTGTCAGGACCCGGAGGTCCCGCGCTGGACTCGGGTTCCCTCCCCGTACACGGTGGAAGACGCGCGGGCGTTCCAAGCGCGCGCGAGTGAAGGCGCCTTCGCCGTCGTCGATCGGCGGACGGGTGAGTTCCTCGGCATGATCGGCGTCCGCGACATCGGCGACTCCGTCGGCCAGATCGGGTACTGGATGAAGCGCGAAGCTCGCGGCCGGGGAGTGGCCACACGCGCGCTCCGGCTCGTGTCGGAGTGGGCGTTCGACGCGTTGAAGCTCGCGCGGCTCCAGCTCATCACCGAGCCCGAGAACGTTGCCTCCCAGCGAGTCGCGGAGAAGGCGGGCTTCCAGCGCGAGGGCCTGCTGAGGGCCTTCGCGGAGATCAAGGGGCGCCGGCCCGACTTCTACCTGTACTCGCTCCTTCCGGGCGACCTCTGAGGCGGCGCGAGAGCGAAGGCATTTGACGCCCGTTCCATTTTTCGCGGGCCGACGTTAGACTCGCTCCGCCGAGAAGTCGACTTGTCGAGGGGGACAGTCATGGGGAGAGGGGACGGGTTCGCTCTACGGCTCGCCGCGTTGATCGCGATGCTCGGCGCGCTCGCACTGCTCGGAGGATCGGCGCTCGCCGGTATGGACCACGCTCCGGTGGCGGCAGCCCACGACGGGAACGCCGGCGACAAGGGCGACCGGAATCGCTGTATGGGAGGCACGGCATCGACGACGATGGAGGACGGCACGCTCGTGCAGACCTGCACGATCACTGCCCGTCGAGGATCGTGCATCCAGCGCAGCGACAACCCCGTGGTCAAGCAGGTCTGCACCTTCGTCCAGGCCCCCCCGGCGTCCGGGGCCGCCAAGGAGAATCGAGCGACGGCGGTTCAGGTCGTCCAAGCGGACGGCCGGGAAGGGACCTTGGACGCGACCCAGGAGGTCGTGGTTCTGCAGCGGAACACGACGAAGGGGAACGTCTTCGCCGGAACTCAGACCATCACGCACTGTCTCGCCGCCGGCGGGAGCGAGAGCAGCAGCCACAAGGGCGACTGCGGCAACGGCAACGGGAACAACGGCGACCAGCCTTCTTCGGCCACGGTCACGCAGAGCGAGGAGAGCCAGCAGTCGATCGACGTCTGCCAGGGCGGGCCGGCGACGACGGCGTCCACGGGCCCGGGCTCCTGCAACCTGCCCGGCGGCATGGTCGCGAACAACACGTCCCGGGTGCGGCAGACGACCGACCTGACCGAGATCGCGGCCGACGCGGACGAGATCGACCAGCTCCAGAATCGGGAGGACCGAGCGAACCAATGCACGATCGAGACGCCCGGCGTGGACGAGGAGCTCTCGGACACGTGCTACACGGTTCGTCAGAACACGGCCGGCGCGCACGCGACGAATCTCACCGAGCTTCAGCAAGACCTCGACGTGACCCAACGGGCGAACGACACCACGACCGGTGAACAGCTCCAGGGCCGTCGCGGTCGTGGCGGCCTCGAGCATGTCTTCGTGCAGAACAGTCCCGACCCTGCCAGCTCGAAGCAGGCCAGCGACCAGAACAAGCGGTGGACGCAGATCAGGCTGAACACGGGCGACCTGGTGTGGGAGCAGCACGACAAGAACGCCAAGGGCACGGGCATCCAGCTGGGGAGCTCCGCCAACCGCGCCTTCATCGACCAGGAGTCGATCCTCGACTCGATCGGCCCCGGCGACGGTCAGCAGACCGCCGTGCTCGTGATCCTCTGCGATTCCAGCGGGAACTGCACCGGGAGCCAGCGCGCGGTCGTCAACGGCGTCGAGGAAACGAACTTCGAGTCGGCGCCCTTTATCGACCTGGCCCTCGTCTGCGGGGACGTGGAGCCCTTCCCAGACGATGACGACTTCCAGGCGGCGAACGGCGACGAGAACGGAGGGACCTGCGCGCCGGAGGAATCGGAGCCTCCGGAACCACCCTCGGACGACCCGTAGGGGTACGGCTTCTACGCAGGAACGAGGGCGCCGGCTGGGCCCGCGCCCTTTCCTAGCGCTGCGAGCTGGCTCTCGATCTGCGCGAGGAGCCCCTCTGCGTCCATGCGGGTGCAGAGCTCGCGGGCGCGCTCGAGCTGAGCGCGGGCCCCCACATCGTCGCCGAAGGCTCGGAGAGCCTTGGCGTACGCCAAACGCGTCTCCCCGAGGTCGACCGGCGTGCTCACCTCCTCGAAGAGCCGGATTGCCTCCTCGTAACGGTCACCCGCCAGACCTCGGTCGCCCCGCCCGGTCGCGACGCTCGCCTCGGCAAGGGAGATGGCCGCCCGCGCATACGCGTCCTCCTCGGGGAGATTCCTGGCGGCGAAGCGTATGAGCTTCTCTGCGTCGTCGACCCGACCCTGCCGAACGATCGCGACCGCGAGATAGCGGTATGCCTCGGCCAGCACCCAACCTCCGATCTCGAGCGCGATCGGGAACGCCTCCTGCATCCAGCGCTCAGCGAGCTCCGGATCGTCCCTCGCGAGGGCGAGGAGGGCCAGGGGCCGCACGAGGTTCTGAACCTGGAAGTACGTGTCGGAGGTGCGCTCGAGCCAGTCTCGCGCCTGGAGCCCCAGGCGCTCCGCCTCTTCCAGCCTTCCCTGGTTGTACTTGACGGCCCCGAGCCACGCCGTCGCCTCAGCCTCGAAGCGGTGGCTGCCCATCTCGCCTGCGAGCTCCAGACACCGGGTCAGCTCCTCCTCCGCTTCCCGGAGCCGCCCGAGGTTCATGAAGAGGGTCGCGATGCGGAGGTGACCCTCGGCGCGGAGGGCACGGTCGTCCACCTTCTCGGCGATGCTGACCACGCGCCGGAGGTCGTCAACCGCCTCGTCGAGGGCGCCGTCGACGTCGGCCTGCATTTGGGCGAAGACGAAGGAGGCGCGAATCTGGAGCTGCGGGTCTCCGAGGCGGGCGGCGAGCTCCCGCGCTCTTAGCAGGCGGCGCCTTGCCTCGCCGAACCGCCCTTGTCTCTCGTCGACGTCCCCGAGTTCGACGAGTGCTGCGCACTCGAGATCGGTGCGATCGAGGCGAGCCGCTTCCTCCATGACCGCGTCGAGCTCCTCGCGAGCTGCGCGAATGTCGCCAAGCGCGATGAGGACACGAGCTCGGCCGAGTCGCAGCCCGGCCCGTTGCTCGCCGTGCTCGTCTCCAAGGAGCGCGAGCCCACGCGCGTAGAAGCGGTCGGCTTCGCGTAGCCCCTCCCGCCGTTCGGCCTTCTCCGCCGAGCGCCGGAGGGCTTCTGCGGCGCGGAGGACGGGCGGGGGCTCCGGGACGCGCGCTACCTCACGCGCGATCAGGCACGCCTGCTCGAGGTGATAGGCGACGATCTCGATCAGCTCGTCCTGCGACCCCGGAAGCGCTGTGACCCAGTCGGCGAACCGGACGTGCAGTCCGACGCGCCGACCCTTTGGAAGCTGACCGTAGGCGACGTCGCGGATGAGGATGTGCTTGAAGGCGTACTCCCGTTCGCCGGCGACCGTCGAGACCTCGTGGGCGTAGATGAAGTCGTGCCGCTCGAGCGCCTCGAGGCCACGATCGACATCTCCATCCATTCCATTCAGGTGGACGACGGCACCGGGCCAGAAGACCGCGCCCACGACCGAGGCGTTCTGCGCAAGCCGCTTCTCGGCTGGGGCGAGCTGGTCGAGACGGGAGCCGATCAGCGCCTGAAGGCTGCTCGGCACTGCGAGGCTCTCGACCCGAGCCGCGCGCTCGTCGTCGGGGGCCTCCAGCATGCCCGCGTCGACGAGCATGCGGGCCGTCTCCTCGAGAAAGAGCGGATTGCCCCCGCCCGCCTGGAGAAGGGCGTCCAACCGCCCGCGGGGCACTCCCTTCGACTCGAGGAGCTCCGCGAGGAGTACCTGACTCTCTTGCCCGCTCAAAGCCTCCAGCTCGAGGATCCGCTGGCGTCCGTCGTGCACGGCCGGCTGGCTCTCGACCAGCTCCGGGCGCGCTGAGCCAACGACGAGAAGCGGCGCGTCCTCAGTCACCATCGCGATGGAGTGGAGCAGCTCGAGCAAGGTCGGCTCAGCCCAGTGCAGATCCTCAAAAACCAGGACGAGCGGATACAGGGACGCGAGGAGCTGCAGCACGCGCCGGACACCCCAATGGAGCTCCGCCTGGGTGATCTTGCCCACGGAATAGGTTCCGAGGGGCGTCGTCGGAACGCCCATCAGGTTCGCGAGCGCCGCGGCCATCGTCCGCAGCTCGTCCGTCTTGTCCGTAGGAAGGCTGTCGAGCAGCGCTCCCAGCTTCGCCGAGATCGCGCGCTCGTCATCGTCGACCAGGATCCCGGCTGCATCCTTGAGGATCTCCGTGATCGGCCAGTAAGTGATGCCT
>JBOHAJ010000321.1:0-3161 GCA_050697715.1 Gaiellaceae bacterium | reverse complement strand
GTGAGAAGGCGGCCGGAAGGCCGCCTCCTTCGTGCTCGTGCCTCTTGCAGCGAGGCGGCTCCGCATCCCAAGCAGCGCCGCCCACTCGAGACTCCCTGAGACGAACGCCCGCCGGTGTGCCGGCGGGCGTTCGGGTTGCCTCTTCCTAGAAGATCAGGATGAGGATGACGATGACGAGGATCAGCGCGAGAAGACCGCCACCGATGTACATCTCTCTTCCTCCCTTGGTCGCGCGTGGGTTGGCTTAACGGCCTTCCCCGCGCCGGGGTTTCGTAACCTCGCCCAGCCGGAGCGCCCACCACGAGAGGAATCGAGCCCCCGGCCGGCCCTTCCCGCTTCCCGCGTCCATGATGTGGACCGATGTTCTCCCTCGGCCGGCTCGTGCCCGACCTCGACCGTCCGGGCGGCCTGGACGGCTGGGTGGCCCTGGTCCGGGCGGCGGCCGTTCCCTTCGTCGTCCTCGAGGTGGCGATCGAGAGCGGCAGCTACCCGCCCGGCGACGAAGGCTGGGCCTGGACGCTCGTCGCCGTCTTCGCTGCGGGAGCCGCGCTCTTCCTGCGCCTGCCTGCCTGGCGCGCACCTGCGCTCGCCTTCGACTGGGCGCTCGTCTCGGCCTGGGTCGCGCTCTACTCCTTCGAGCCGGGGACGCCCGTACGCCAGCTCCTGGTGCTCCCGGTGCTGGAGGCAGGGCTCCGCTACGGGGTTCGCGGAGGCGTCCTCTTCCCGCTCGCGTCACTCCCCGCCCTCGCCTTCTTCGAGTGGCGCCAGGCCGAGCGGCTCGACCTCCATCCCTTCGACGCCGGCCACGTCGTCGGGCCGGCGGGGATTCAGCTCCTCGTCGGACTCGTCGTCGGCGCCCTCGCGGCGCGCGTCCAGCAGAGCCGCACTACGGGGTAGCCGGCGCCGGGCTACGCGTACCCGTCTAGAAGCGCCGCCACTCGGGCCAGCGGGAGCGCTCGTCGAGCCGGGAGTCGGCGCCGACGAGGAGCGCGAGCGGACCGATGAGGAGCAGAAATGCGATGACGAGATAGCCGGTCATGCTCTCAGCATGCCGCAGGTGTACGATTAGCACAAGTCACGTTAGAATTGAATTCGATCATGAACACTGATGGATGGTTGGGCGTCGAGCTGCGTCACCTGGCGGCCCTCCAGGCGATCGCCGAGGAGGGCTCCTTCGGGCGCGCCGCCGAGCGGCTCGGGTATACCCAGTCGGCCGTCAGCCAGCAGATCGCCCAGCTCGAGCGCATCGTGGGGCAGCGCCTCGTCGAGCGCCCGGGCGGGCCCCGACCCGTCTCCCTGACGGAGGCCGGCGAGCTCTTGCTCCGGCACGCGGCCGGCATCGTCGCCCGCCTGCGGGCCGCTCAGGCCGACCTCACCGCCTTCGCGGAGGGCTCGGTGGGCACGCTGAGGATCGGCACGTATCAGAGCGTGGGCGCGAAGGTGCTCCCCCGGCTCTTGCGCGAGTTCTCCGCCTCCTGGCCCGACGTCAAGATCCAGCTCACCGAATCGGCCGACGACGGCTTCTTGCTCGAGCTCGTCGAGCGCGGGGAGCTCGACCTCTGCTTCGTCATGCTCCCGGCCGCGGACGGCCCGTTCGAAGCCCTCGAGCTCATGGCCGATCCTCATGTCCTCGTCGTGCCGGCCGACTCGCCGCTCGCACGCCGCCGGCGGCCGCCGGCTCTCCGCGAGGTCGCCGGGCTCCCGCTGATCGGCTTCCGCCAGTGCCGCTCGCTCCACCAGGTCGAGCGCTTCTTCGCCGAGGCCGGATTCGAGGCGAACGTCGTCTTCCGCTCGGACGACAACGGGACGATCCAGGGCCTCGTCGGCGCGGGGGTCGGCGCGGCGCTCGTGCCGCTCCTCGCCGTCGAGCCGGACGACGAAAGCGTGGCGGTCCTCGCTTTCGCGGACGTTCCGGCCCGCCGGATCGGCGTCGCCTGGCACCGCGACCGGTACCGTTCACCTGCCGCCCAGGCCTTCGTGGAGCGTGCCCGCGAGGTCTGCGCGCGGATCGAGCGCGAGCTCGCGGGCGGGCGGGCCGCCGCCGCGTAGCGCTAGCGAAGCGACTCCGCGAGCTCGACCGCGCGCTCCCTGCTCATGTTCCCCTCGATCCGGACGAGCACGTTCCCGTGCTGAACGAGCAGGGTATTCCCCGCCAGGCGCGCCTGGTCCTCGGCGAAACCGTAAGGCGTGTCGAAGAAGACGACGTGAGGTCCGCCCTCGAGCCAGACGGCCGGATCGCGACCGACGGTGAGACGCTCAATCCGCGTCACCTGGCTGGCAAGCTTGTCCACGAACTCGGGATGGAGATCGCCGCGGAACTCGGTGATGAGAACGCCGACGCCTGTGAACCGAGATCGCGGCAAGTCGTCCCGAGGCCGGTAGACGAGCGAAACCTTTCCGCCAGGGACGACGGCAGAGTAATAGGCGGAATCGGGAGGGCCAAGCGCCTCGGGAACAAGCAGATCAGGGAACTTGACGCGCGGGCGACCGTCGACGATTCGAACGGGATTACCAAGCTCGAGCACACGCGCCAACCGGTTGGGGACCCTAGGCAGGGTGTCCACGCGCTCCACACTGGCGCCGCGCAGATGGAAGAACTCCAGAATGGCGCTGCGAGCCGAAGGTACCGCCATGGCTGCTCCCACGGCGAGCGCGAGCAGGGCAAAGGCAATCGCCAGCATGCGCCGCTCGAGCAGGCGGAGCCCCCGTCGGGGAGGCCGTTCGACGAGGCGCCGTCGCACGGATACTGCGGCGTCGGGCGTGTCGGGGAACACGATCTCGGCGCCCAGACGGACGAGAGCCTGCTCGAGCTCGGTCATGCCTTCACCCCCATTCCCTCACGGAGACGGTCGAGCGCCCGTGAGAGCCGCGACTTCACCGTGCCTTTCCGCCAGGCGAGCGCGGCGGCCGTCTCCTCCTCGGAGAGGTCGAGGAAGTACCGGCATGCGAGCACGAGCCGATCCTCCTCCCGCAGCCCGTTGACGGCGGCGAGCAGCTCGGCGCGCTGCTCACCGGCGAGGAGGGCCGCCTCGGGGGACGGGACCGCGTCCCCCGAGAGCGGGTCCCCGGCCACCCGTAACGCGAGACGCTCGCGCCGGCCGGCCGATCTTCGGCGATTGCGCGCCTCGTTGGCGACGATGCGCAGCACCCACGGCCTGAAG
>JBOHAJ010000320.1:0-5000 GCA_050697715.1 Gaiellaceae bacterium | reverse complement strand
GTCTACGAGACGCCGACGAAGGCCAGGCGTCCCGCGGTGGGGCTCGAGCTCGTCCGCTACGCGGCCGAGCGGGCGCGCGTACCGTGGTTCGCGATCGGGGGGATCGACGAGACGAACGTCGACGATGTCGTGGCGGCGGGCGCCAGGCGCATCGCCGTCGTCCGCGCGATCGGCGACGCCCCCGACCCGGAGCGGGCAGCGCGCAGCCTGCGCGCGGCCCTCGACGGTTAGCTCTCGAGGGTTAGCTCGCTCGCAGGAGAAGCGACAGGACGGCGTGCAGGCCGCCCGGGGCGCGGGCATGGGCGCGATCGTTCGTGAAGTCGCTCGTCCATACGATCACGCGCCGGCCGGGGGTCGCCTCGGCGAGCGTCGCGAAAGCGTAGGTCTCCGCGCCGCCGGTGAACTGCCGGATCGACGCCGCCGCGGGCACGGTCAGCGTCGCGTCTCGAGCGGGTCGCACCCACCAGCCGTTCGAGAGGCGCAGCCGGCTGACGCGCACCCGCAGGAGGTTGGGCTCCACGCCGGTGCGAGCCCAGACGACCTTGCCGTAGGCGCGAAGGCGCAAGGTCCTCACGGCGAGCGGCGGACGCTGGTACAGGTGGCGGTAGGCGGCCCGGAGCCGGCGGTAGGGAGAGACCGCCGCTCCACTCCTCGGGTGGAGCTCGAAGTGGAGGTGCGAGGCGATCCCGCTCGCGTCCCCGGAGTCGCCGACGAACCCGACGAGCTGCCCCGGCTGCACTAGCTGGCCGCTCCTGAGGCCGGGCGCGTACGCGATACCGTTCCTACAGCCTCCGTCGTTGTCGTTCGCGAGCGTGCGGTCGTTGTTGAGGTGCACGTACATGTAGACCGTGCCGCTCCGCCCGTAGAGGTAGAGCATGCACCCGGCGCGCGCCGAGCGGTTCCACTTGGTGACGCGGCCAGCCTCCACGGCCACGACCGGCGAGCGCTTGGCGGCCATGATGTCGTTCCCCTCGTGCGAGCCCGAGCCGCGGGGGGCGCCGAAGTCGTCCGTGTAGCTGACCTTGGCGACGACGGGGAAGACGAGCCGCGGAACAGCCGCGTTCGCGGTCCCTGCGTGGATCCCCACAAGCAGGAGGACGGGTAGCAGTCGGGCTGTCGTCCGGTGGCGTCTCATGGGCGGCTTGGCGCTCCGGTGCTCGCTCGAAGGGCGCGAACCCTAACAGACCCTCGGCAGGAACCTGTTGCGGCTTTAACCCGAATGTGCTCGTTATGCTCGCGCCCGCATGAAAGTAGTCGTCTGCGTCAAGGAAACGCCGGAAGCGTCCGCGCATGCGCGCATCGACCCGCAGACGCTTCGACTCGATCGCAGCGGCGCCGCTGCGCTCAACCCGTTCGACACCCACGCGCTCGAGGAAGGGCTGCGCGTGAAGGAACGGACCGGGGAAGGGGAGGTCGTGGCCGTCCTCATGGGCCCGGCGAAGGCGGCCGACTCGCTGCGCAAGGCGCTCGCCGTCGGCGCCGACCGGGCCGTGCACGTGGCAGACGACGCGCTGGCCGGCTCTGACCTCCTCGCCACCGCCCGTGCGCTGGCGAAGGCGCTCGAGCGCGAGGAGGCCGACCTCGTCCTCTTCGGCCAGCAGGGGAGCGACTCCGACGGCGCCGTCCTCTGCTCGGCCGTCGCCGAGCTCCTGCGCCTGCCGGTGATCTCGCAGGCGGCGAGCCTCGAGCTCGAGGGCGGCAAGGCCAAGGCCAAGCGCCAGACCGAGTACGGCTACGACGTCATCGAGGCCCCGCTTCCGTGCGTGGTCGCCGTCTCGGACGCGATCAACGAGCCGCGCTACCCCTCCCTCAAGGGGATCATGGGCGCGAAGAGGAAGCCGCAGGAGACCCTCGCGCTCGCCGACCTCGGACTGTCCGCCGGCGACGTCGGCGAGGACGGCTCGCAGACGCAGGTGTACGCCCTGCACGACCCTCCCTCGCGGGGCGACTCGCAGAAGATCGAGGACGAGGGCGGGAACGCGGCCGAGAAGATCGTCGGGTACCTCGCGGACAAGAAGCTCGTGTAAGCCATGCCGACGCTCGTCTATGTCGAGGACCACGAGGGCGAGCTGAGCAAGGCCTCCCTGGGCGTTCTCTCCAGGGTGGCCCAGCTCGGGGACGAGGCCGCCGCCGTCCTCTGCGGCTCAGGCGTGAAGGACCTCGCCGCCCAGACCGGTAGGTACGGCGCCGTGCGCGCCTACGCCGCCGACGACCCAGCCCTCGAGCACCCGTTGCCGCAGCCCCGCGTGGACGTGCTCGCCAAGCTCGTGCAGGAGAAGGAGTTCGACACGGTCGTCTTCGGCGCGTCCGTCCTCACGGCGGACGTGGCCGCGGGCCTCGCGGCCCGGCTCGGCGCCGGCCTCAACTGGGACCTCGTGGACGTCATACGCGAGGACGGGAAGCTCGTGGGCAAGCGCCCCGCCCTCCAGGACTCGGTCCTCGTGGACGTGGGCTGGAAGGGCGAACCCAGGATCGCCCTCGTCCGCTCGGGGTCCTTCGACCCGGCGCCCGACGCCGAGGGCGATGATGCTGAGGTCGAGGAGGTCCCCGTCGAGATCCAGGACTGGTCCCGGAAGGCGGTGATGCTCGAGCGCGCCCACGCAGAGCGCGAGGGGCCGGCGATCGAGGAGGCCGACGTCATCGTCGCGGGCGGGCGCGGGCTCGGCGACCCGGAGAACTTCTCGCTCCTGGAGGAGCTGGCGAAGGCGCTCGGCGGCGCCGTCGCGGCCACGCGTGCCGTCGTAGATGCGGGCTGGTACCCGTACGCGGCGCAGGTCGGTCAAACGGGGAAGACGGTCTCGCCGAAGCTCTACATCGCCTGCGGCGTCTCCGGGGCGATCCAGCACAAGGTCGGCATGCAGAGCTCGGGCACGATCGTCGCCATCAACAAGGATCCGAACGCCCCCATCTTCGAGTACTGCGACCTCGGCGTCGTCGGCGACCTGCACCAGGTGGTGCCGAAGCTGACGGAGCTCGTGAGGCAGCGCAGGGACACGTGACCGTCAGGCCGGCCGACTTTCCGCCGCCTTACGACCCGGCGGAGTTCCTCGCCGAGCCGAGCGACCCGCCGGACGAGCGGATCGACGTCGGCGTCCTGATCGTCGGCGCCGGGCCGGCCGGGCTCGCGGCGGCGATCCGCCTGGGGCAGCTGCTGGAGAAGCGTCCCGACCTGCGGGAGCGTCTCGGCGAGGTGCCGGTTGCGGTGGTCGAAAAGGGCAGGGCGCCCGGGGCGCACCTCCTCTCCGGCGCAGTCGTGAACCCGCGCGCCTTCCGCGAGCTCTTCCCCGGAATCCACACCGAGGACTTGCCCTTCCTCGAGCCGGTCGTCCGCGAGGGGCTCTACTTCCTCACGCCGAAACGGCACGTGCGCGTACCCGCTCCGCCGACGATGTGGAACCACGGAAACCACGTCGCCTCCCTCGTCCAGATCGGGCGCTGGCTGGCCGAGAAGGCGGAGGAGCTCGGCGTCACGATCGTCCCGGAGACGGCCGCGCACACGCTGCTCGTCAGCGGCGGCAGGGTCGTCGGCATCCGCACCGGCGACCGCGGGCGCGGGCGCGAGGGCGAGGAGCTCGCCAACTTCGAGCCCGGCTCGGACATCCTCGCCCGCGCCACCATCGTCGCCGAAGGGACGCAGGGCCACCTCACCGCCGTCGCGCTCCACCGCTTCGGCCTCCAGTCGCGCCCGCAGGTGTGGGCGCTCGGCGTGAAGGAGGTCTGGGAGGTCCCGCGGCCGCTCAACCGCGTGATGCACACGATGGGCTGGCCGCTCCGCCCCGGCCGGAAGTGGCGCGAGTTCGGCGGCAGCTTCATCTACCCCATGGGAGAGGACAAGGTCGCGCTCGGGATGGTCGTCGGGCTCGACTACAGCGACGCCACGCTCTCGGTGCACGACCTCCTCCAGGAGCTCAAGCTCCATCC
Organism: Gaiellaceae bacterium; assembly: GCA_050697715.1. Taxonomy (GTDB): domain Bacteria; phylum Actinomycetota; class Thermoleophilia; order Gaiellales; family Gaiellaceae; genus DASQWP01. Next base: position 1,079 of record JBOHAJ010000320.1, on the reverse strand, counting down.
CTTCGTGCGGCGCATCCTCCAGGGCGGCAAGCGGATTGCCTGGGGCGCGAAGACGATCCCCGAGGGCGGCTTCCTGGGGCTCCCCGACCGCCTCAGCTTCCCTGGCGGCATGATCGTGGGCGACGGGGCCGGCTTCGTGAACGTGCCGGCCCTGAAGGGGATCCACTACGCGATGAAGTCGGGCATGCTGGCGGCGGAGACGGCGTTCGCGGCCGTCCAGCCCGGCCGGACCGCGTGGGCGCCGGGGGCGCTCGACCCCTATGACGAGGCGGTGCGGGCGAGCTACATCTGGACCGACCTGCGCCGCGTGCGCAACATGCGCCCTTCCTTCCGCTACGGGTTCGCCGCCGGAGCGCTCCTGGCAGGCGCGGCGATGAACTCGCTCGGGGCCTTTCCGCCCGGGAACCTCCGCCTCGAGCGCGACGCAGACGTGCCGGTGCAGCCGGGCGGCCGCAGCGAGCGTTATCCCAAGCCCGACAACGAGCTCGTCTTCGACAAGCTCTCGAGCGTCTATCTGTCCGGGAACAGGACGCGCGACGACGCCCCCAGCCACATCCGGGTCGACCGCAAGGTCCGCCGCGAGCTGGCCGAGGCGTGGGTGCACATGTGTCCGGCGCAGGTCTACGAGATCGCCGGGGAGGCCAGCCCCGCCGGGAACGTGGTGGACGTCCAGGTAACGGCCTCGAACTGCGTCCAGTGCGGCGCGATCACGGCGAAGGGCGGGCGCCTGACGCCGCCCGAGGGCGGGGACGGCCCGGAATACACGTGGATGTAGACGCCGCTGCGGCCGTCATCGCCGGCCGCCTGCACCGGACGCCGACGCTCTCCTCGGAGACGCTGGGGCGCGCGTTCGGCGGCCGGGCGTTCCTGAAGGCCGAGCTCTTCCAGAAGACCGGCTCGTTCAAGCCGAGAGGGATGCTCGCAAAGCTCGCGTCTCTGTCGGTTGAGGAGCGAGCGCGCGGCGTCGTCACCATCTCGGCGGGGAACGCCGCTCAGGCCGTGGCCTGGGGCTGCGGGCTCGACGGGATCGACTGCGTCGTCGTCATGTGGCAGGGAGCGAGCGAGGCGAAGATCACCGC
>JBOHAJ010000319.1:0-5233 GCA_050697715.1 Gaiellaceae bacterium | reverse complement strand
GACCAACGCCGAACGGCCCGGCGTGACCGAATCGGAGCGCACGGTCGGCGAGGTGTTCCGCCACCTGATCCCGCAGCGGGAAGGCCGTGTGCTCGTCGCCTCCTTCGCCTCCAACGTCCATCGCATGCAGCAGGCGATGAACGTGGCGCTCGAGACCGGGCGCAAAGTCACCCTCATCGGGCGCTCCCTGCGCAAGAACATCAACATCGCCCGGAACCTCGGTTACGTGGACGTTCCGGAGGAGATCCTGGTCAAGCCGGACGAGCTCGACGGCCTACGGCCCGAGGAGACGATGATCCTGTGCACCGGGAGCCAGGGCGAGCCGATGTCCGCGCTCACCCGCATGGCCTACCACGACCACCCGCACGTCGCGATCGAGCACGGCGACACCGTGATCATCTCGGCGAAGCCCGTGCCCGGGAACGAGTTGCGCGTGCACGACACGATCAACCGGCTGGCCAAGGCGGGCGCCGAGGTGCTCCACCAGGAGATCGCGCCCGTGCACGTCTCCGGCCACGGGAACGCCGAGGAGATCCGGACGATCATCGCCCTCCTGCGCCCGCGCAACGTCATGCCGGTCCACGGCGAGTTCCGCATGCTGGCGGCGCAGGCCCGCCTGGCGCGGGAGTCCGGCGTCCCCGAGGACCGCATCGTCCTCGCCGAGAACGGCTCCGTCGTGGAGCTGGCTGGCGGCCTCGCGCGCGTCGTGGACCGTGTCGAGTGCGCGGCCACGTTCGTGGACGGGCTCGGGGTCGGGGACGTGAGGGACGTCGCACTCCGGGACCGCAGGCATCTCTCGGAGGACGGCGTCCTCATCGTCGTGGTCACGGTCGGCTCACAGGACGGGCGCGAGCTCGCCGCGCCAGAGGTGATCTCGCGCGGCTTCGCAGACTCCGGGCCGCTGCTCGAGGAGGCGCGAGACGAGGCCGAGCGGACCCTCGCGTGGTGCCTCGCCGAGGACATCGTCGAGCTCAAGCTCCTCCAGGAGCACATCCACGACTCCGTCGGCCGGCTCATCCGCGACCGCACCGGCCGCCGGCCCATGATCCTCCCGGTCGTCGTCGAGGTCTAGCTCAAACCTCGATAACCCGCTCCCCTGGCTCGATCTGCCGTTTGCTCCCAGGAAGCCGTGCCCCGCACCACGGGCAGACCGCGATCATGACGTAGGAGCTGCCGCCGTCGTGGACGATGAGGCCGTATTCCTCGAACCGCGTCGACCAGTAGACGAGCGCGTCCGGGCAGTCAAAGCGATCGGGATGCGTCTCGCACTCGACCTCGACGGCGCGGGCCATCGCCTCGCAGCAGTGCTGCTTCACCGATCCGCCGAGTCGCCCCAGCGGAAGCCGGTGGCGCTCGGCCGGGGTTCGAGCGGGCTGGCCGGCAGGCCGGGTGGCGGGTCGGACGCGTTGAACTCCCCGGGGGCGACGTCGTTCGGCGTGTCCGGATGGAAGAGGGAGGCGAGGTACTGGATCTGGCCCCGCCCGGGGCCGAGCTCGAACTGTCCGCCGCCGTACATGGCGATCCCGTGCTTCTCGCAGTAGTCGTACGCGTCGAGCAGGCTCTGGAGCGTGCCGAAGCGCGAGGGCTTGATGTTGATCGTGCGCGGCTTGAAGGGCAGCCCGCTGATGTCGGCCACGGAATGGATGGGCGCGTCCCAGGTGATCCGGTCGCGGTGCGGCTCGAGGACGGGCTCGGTCTCCTCGTTCAGGTCCGGGTCTTCGATCCAGGCCTCCGGAAAGGCGATGGCCACCCGCCCGTAGAGGAGCGGATCGCCCGGCTGGTCGACCGGCGTCCCCTTGTAGGCACCCTTGAAGTCCACGGACGCGACGGCCCCCGTGGCGACGAGCTCCTGCACGATCGCGTCGGTCCAGGAGCCGGTCGGATCCAGCTTGAAGCGCATGGTCGGGTAGCGCTCGCGAATGCGGCGGACCGGCTCGATCGAGGGCGGCTCCGGCAGGCGCAGCGAGACGACGAAGTGGACGGGCCGCGGCGAGCGCCCCAGCGCGCGGGAGAGCGACCACCCGGCCTGGCGAAGCGCGAGGTCGAGCGCCGCGCTCTCGAAGGCCCAGCGGCGATAGTCGCGGAAGGGCTCCAGCGCGGGGCCGGAGGGGAAGAGGCTCAGGCGGTCGAGGAGCTTGGAGAAGCGCTCGAGCGTGTGGCTTCCGGCGAGCGGGAGCGTCGGGCCCTCGTGCTGGAAGGCAAGCTGGTCGGATTCCCCGTAGGTGACGTCCTCGCCGAGGCCCTCGTGCCCGCCGCCGCGTAGCCGGATCACGGTTGTGTGTCGAGTGAACGCGCTCGAGACGGCGCGCTGGAGCGGCTCCAGCGCGTAGCTCTCGATCTCCAGCGGCAGGTTGGCGACGCGGTCGTACGTGGCCATGTGTCAGCCGGGAACGGTACGCGTTCCCCGCACTTCGTGTACTAGTAGAGGTATGACCTCCGCGAACGGGAAAGGCTGGGCCGGCGTCGTCAGCTCGTACGGGGTCTCCGAGGGGACGACGGCCCGCGTGATCCGCCAGCTCGCCGCGAGCGAGGTCGCCGCGCTCGCCTTCTGCCGCCTCCTCGAGCGCTGGGCCCGCGGGGAGCCCGAGCCGTGCACGCCCGAGCGGCGTCAGGCCGCCCTCCGCCGCGCCGCCGAGCGTGCGGAGACCGCGCTGGCGGGGCTCGAGCGGCCGCTCGGCCGCTTCCTGCTCGAGCTGGAGCCGAGTGGGGCCGAGGGGCGCTCCTGGTATGGAGAGCCGGGAGCGGGGGAGATCGTCGAATGGGACGACGTCCTCCGCCGGGCCGGCGTGGTCGTGAACCCGGCCCGGGTCGCGCACGCCTACCTCGAGCTTGCCGTGCTCGTCCGCGCGCTCCAGGGCCTCGCCGACTCCGGCCGGCTCGCGTCCGTGCCGGACCGTTCCTCGCTCTGGGCCGGGCTCTTCGACCTGCGCGAGAACCTGCTCGACGGCGCGGTCGACGACCTGCGCGCGCTTGCCGCGTAGGCCGCGCATCGCCGTCGTCGGCAGCATCAACCTCGACCTCGTCGCGAGGGTCAAGGACCTGCCGCGACCGGGCGAAACCCTCACCGGCGCCCAGCTGAGCTACGTCCCGGGAGGAAAGGGGGCCAATCAGGCCGTCGCCGCCGCGCGCCTCGGAGCGCAGGTCCGTTTCGTCGGAGCCGTAGGGGACGACGAGTTTGGTCGCCTGGCCGTGCGCGAGCTGCGGGCGGCCGATGTCGATCTCGCTCGCGTTCAAGTCGTGAGGAGCGCGACCGGAATCGCGCTCGTTCTCGTGGACGACGAGGGGGAGAACCAGATCGTCGTCGTGCCGGGAGCGAACCACACCCTCGACCCCAAGCGCGTCGAGGTGGGGGAAGCCGACGCGCTCCTCTGCCAGCTCGAGATCGGCGACGAAGCCATCGAGGCCGCGGCCGCACAGACGGACAACTTCTTCTGCCTGAACGCGGCGCCGGCCCGCGACGTCTCGAGCACGATCCTCGAACGGGCAGACCTCATCGTGGCAAACTCGTTCGAACTCGACGCGCTCGGATCGAGCCCGCTCGGAACCCTGTTCGCGCTCACCCTCGGCGCGGAGGGCGCGGTCCTCCTCGAGGACGGAGCGGAGGTGGCCCGCGCGCGGCCACCGAAGGTCGAAGCGGTCGACGGCACCGCGGCCGGCGACGCCTTCACGGCGTGCCTCCTCGTCTCCCTCCTCGAGAAGCGCGACCGTGAGGAGGCCCTGCGTCGCGCCTGCGCCGCCGGCGCCCTTGCCGCCTCTCGGCCGGGCGCGCAGCCTTCTTTGCCCACCGCCGCCGAGGTGGACGAGATACTGCCCTAGATGATTGATCGGAAAGTCATCGGAACCCGTGGCACCCACACTTCCCGACCAACCATCTACTGATGAGCACCAAGATCATCCTCGACACCGATCCAGGCCACGACGACGCCGTCGCGCTCCTGCTCGCGCTCGCCTCTCCCGAGCTCGAGCTGCTCGGGGTGACCACGGTGTCGGGGAATCAGACGCTCGAGAAGACGACCGTCAACGCGCTCAAGATTCTCGAGTTCGTCGGCCGGACGGACGTCCCGGTACACGTCGGTTGCGAGCGCCCGCTCGTCCGGGCGCAGTGGGCGGCCGCCTATGTCCACGGCGAGTCGGGCCTTGACGGGCCGAGCCTGCCGCCCCCCCGGACGGCGCCGCGCGACGACCACGCCATCGACTTCATCGCCGGGCAACTGGCGGAGCACGACGGCGTCACGCTGATCCCGGTCGGCCCACTCACCAACGTCGGGCTCCTGCTCGCACGCTACCCGGGGATCGAGGAGCGAGTGGACAGGATCGTGCTGATGGGCGGGGCGATCGCCGAAGGCAACGTCACGCCGGCGGCCGAGTTCAACATCTGGGCCGACCCTGAAGCCGCCCATCGCGTTTTCACGAGCGGGATCGACGTGACCATGATCGGCCTCGACGTGACACATCGAGCGCTCATCCGGCCGGACGACATCGAGCACTTGCGCGCCTCGGGGCGAGTCGGCGGGCTCGTCGCCGAGCTGTACGACTTCTACCACCGCCACCACCAGGAGATGTACGGGTGGCAGGGGTCGCCCGTGCACGACGCGGTTGCGGTCGCGCACGCGCTCCGCGACGACCTCGTGCGCACGGAGAGGCGCTACGTGCTCGTCGACACCGGCCCTGAGCCCGGGCGCGGGCGGACGTACGTCGATCTCTGGCGGCGGACAGGCGAGGAGCCGAACGCGGAGGTCGGCGTCGACGTGGACGGCGCGAGGTTCATCCGCTTCCTCGTCGAGCGGATCGCGGCGCTCGAGTAGGGAAGGAGCGGCTACGTCGGCCGCGAAAAGGCTGTCATGGCGCGGAAGAAGCGTTCGACCCGCGTCCGCCCGAAGACGCCGGCGCGTGTGAGGAAGACCAAGCGCGCGCGGCGGACGCGCGGACGCCAGCACCACGAGCTGCTCGGGCTCGGGCTCTTCTGCGTGGGGCTCTTCCTGGCCGTCGTGACCTGGCTGAACGGCTCCGGGGGCGTCGTCGGGACGAAGGTCGACGAGTGGCTGGACGCGCTCGTCGGCTCGGCGCGGGTCGGCGTGCCGATTGTCCTCGTCGCGCTCGGCGGCCTCATGATCGCCCGGGCGTCCCTCGTGGACGTGAAGCCCTTCCGCACCGGCGTCGTCCTCGCCTCCTTCGGAGCGATCACGATGCTCGGCGAGGAGCGGGGAGGAGCGGCGGGCGAGCTCCTCGACAC
>JBOHAJ010000318.1:0-5483 GCA_050697715.1 Gaiellaceae bacterium | reverse complement strand
GAGTCGATCGGCTGGCCGATGAAGTACAGATTGCCGGCCCTGTCGTAGGACACCCACGGGTCGGTCACGCGCCCGAACCGCGCGGGCCCGCCCTGGCAGGCGCTCCACGGGACGTCGGGCAGCTTCGTCCAGTTCGTTCCCCCGTTGGACGACATCCACGACGTCAGGCCGCGGGCGCCGCCGTCGGGCCAGCGGTCCTGCTGCGACACGCCGGTGATCTCGGCGGGAGCGAGCGGGTTGACCGCTACCTGCGGCTCGACCTCGGCGTGGTCGAACGCGGAGCTGAAGTCGTCCGAGGCGCCGAACGGGCACGCGGTGAGCGTGGAGGCCGACGAGACCTTGATATCGGGACCGAAGACGTATGGACTCGCCGCCGCGGTCCCGGCTGCGGCGGCAGCGACCACGAGCACGACGAGAGCTGTGGCCGCGAGTACGGCTCGACGCACGAAACCCTCCTCCCATGAAGGCCCGGCGCTCCCAAGGCGCTGGGCACGTACGCGCCTTATAACAGATGACTCAAGAAGGCGCTAAGACTGCCGTGAACCCGGTTGGCTCGGACGATCTCCTGCCCAGACTGACGCGCTCCGGCGCGGGTTGACGCCACGCGCTCAGGTCTTCATCGCCGACCTGGTAGAGGGCTGATGCTGAGGACGAGCGGCCGCGGCGGACGACCTGATCGCCTTCTACAACGCAGGGCGACCTGGCGAACGTCTACTCGGTCCGGGCCAACCGCTGATCCTTCGCGGACGCCGGCGGCCCGTTGGCTACTAGGCCGCGCGGGCCGTCTTGTCCGCGTAGAGCCGCCTGTCCGCCGCTTCGAGGAGTTGCTCCGCGGCCGAGCACTCCTCGGGCAGGTAGGCGGCTCCCATGCTGACGGCGATCTCCGCCGGGAGCCGCTCGAGCAGACGCTTGCGGAACGCATCCACGTCGCCGGGGCCGGCCTCGATCAGGAGCGCGGCGAACTCGTCGCCGCCCGTGCGCCCCGCGGCGTCGGTCTCGCGCACCGTGGCGGCGAGCGCCGTCGCGAAGGCGCGCAGGATCCGGTCGCCCTCCTGGTGGCCCTGGCGGTCGTTCGTCTCCTTGAACCGGTCGAGGTCGAACGCGAGGAGCGCGATGCGCCCACGATAGCGCCGCGCTCGCACCGCCTCCGCCTGGAGCCGGGCGTGGAAGGCGCGGTGGTTGAGGAGCCCGGTGAGCGGGTCGCGGCGCGCGCGCTCGGCGAGCTCGCCGGTGATCCGCTCGACGTAGGCGACGATGCAGCGGTCGAGCGCCGCCCGCGCCTCCTCCTCGCCGTGCCGGACGAGCACCCGCCCGAGGGTGAGGAGCTCGGCGGCGACCTCGGCCGGTGCGAGTCCGAGGCTCTCCCGCTCGCGCGCGTAGTCCGCAGCGAGCGCGCCGAGATCCTCGTCCTCGCCGAGGGCGGCGATGAACGAGGGGAGCGTGCCGAGCTGCCCGAGGCGTCCCAGCCGCTCGAGGGAAGGCGTCGCCCCCGAGGCGAGGGCCTCGTCCACGGTCTCGACGGCCAGATCCCACGCCGACTGTCTGACGACCCCCCCTTGCATAAGCAGAACCTAGCCTAGGGGATTCGTCGGCTAGAATGTCGAACTCCGTTCCCCGACCCGGCGGAATCAGTCGGGTGGCGGTGCCGCGGCGCTCAGCCCGGTTCCACTCGCTCCCGCCGGCAGCAGTCCAACGTCAACCGAGGAGGATCACGAGAGTGTCCGTCGTCTCCATGCGTGAGCTCCTGGAGGCCGGAGTCCATTTCGGCCACCAGACCCGCCGCTGGAATCCAAAGATGCGCCGCTTCATCTTCACGGAGCGGGGCGGCATCTACATCATCGACCTGCAGCAGACGCTCGACCTCGTCGAGCAGGCAGCGGGCTTCGTCCGCAACGTGGCCGAACGCGGCGGGACGATCCTGTTCGTCGGGACGAAGAAGCTGTGCCAGGACGCGATCGCCGAGGAGGCGGCGCGCGTGAGCATGCCCTACGTGAACCACCGCTGGCTCGGCGGCCTGCTCACGAACTGGCGCACCATCTCCGAGCGCATCACCCGCCTGCACGAGATGCGCCGCCAGCGCGAGGAGGGCCAGCTCGAGCTGCTGCCGTCCAAGGAGCGCATCGCCATGATCGGCGAGCTGGAGAAGCTCGAGACGAACCTCGGCGGCGTGGCGGACATGAAGAGGCTGCCCGACGCCGTCTTCGTCGTCGACCTGCGCAAGGAGCAGCTCGCCGTCCGCGAGGCGCGCCGGCTCGGTCTCCCGGTCATCGCGCTCGTGGACACAAACTGCGACCCGGACGACGCCGACTACGTCATCCCCGGCAACGACGACGCGATCCGCTCGTGCGGCCTCGTCGTGCGCGTGATCGCGAACGCGATCCAGGCGGGGCAGGGCAAGGTCACCGTCGAGGAGATGGCCGGGAACGGACGCCCCCAGGAGGTCACGCCCCCGGCGGAGGCCGAGGCTGCGCCCGAGCCCGAGCCCGAGCCCGAGCCCGAGCCTGAGCCCGCGCCCGCGCCCGGGGAAGCGACCGCCGGGCCCGGGGAGGAGGTGCCGTCCGAGTGACCGAGATTCCCGCCGCCCTCGTCAAGCAGCTCCGCGAGACGACCGGCGCTCCGATGATGGACTGCAAGCGCGCGCTCGTCGAGACGGGCGGCGACCTCGAGCAGGCGCAACAGCTTCTGCGCGAGAAGGGTCTGGCCGAGGCCGGCAAGCGCGCCGGCAAGGAGACGACGGAGGGCAAGGTGCTCGCCCGCGTCGACGACGGTCGCGGCGCCATGGTCGCCGTCGCCTGCGAGACCGAGCCCGTCTCCAACAACGATGAGTTCCTCACGTTCGCTCAGAGGCTGCTGGAGGTCGTGGACGAAGAGGGTCCCGAGGCGGTTCCCCAGCTCGAGCCGGAACGAGTCGAGCTGGTCGGTAAGCTCGGTGAGAACGTCGTCGTGCGCGGGGCTGAGCGATACGAGGCCCAGAACGGCGAAATCGTCGCTGCCTACGTCCACCCGCCGGCCGCGAAGATCGGCGTGCTCGTGCGCGCCAAGGCCTCCCCGGAGCTGGCGCGCATGGTGGCGATGCAGATCGCCGCCGCGCGGCCGGTCTACGTCTCCCGCAAGGAGGTGCCCGAAGCGGAGATCACGCACGAGCGGCAGATCTACGAGAAGCTTCCCGACGTGGCCTCGAAGCCCGAGCAGGTGCGCCCGAAGATCGTCGAGGGCATGCTCGAGAAGCGCTTCTTCGCCCAGAACGTGCTCGTGGACCAGGACTGGATCCACGACCCGAGCCTGAAGGTGGGGAAGGCGCTCGCCGAGCACGACGCCGAGGTGCGCGCGTTCGTGCTCTACAACGTCGGCTCGTGAGCGTTCCACCGCTTCCCCACGCTCGCAGGCCAGAGGTTGGCCGATGAGCGTCCAGCCGGAGAGCGAGGTCGCCGGGCCCGTCGCGGGCCGGCCGGCCTTCCGCCGGATCCTGCTCAAGCTCTCCGGCGAGGCCCTCATGGGGGAGCAGCCCTACGGGATCGAGCCCGAGCGCGTGACGGCCATCGCCCGCCAGGTCAGGGGTGTGCAGGGACGCGCGGTGGAGACGGCGCTCGTGGTCGGAGCAGGCAACGTCTACCGCGGGATGGAGGCCGCGGCCGAGGGGATGGACCGCGCGACGGCCGACTACGCCGGCATGCTCGCCACGCTGCTCAACTGCCTCACGCTCCAGGACGCGCTCGAGCGCCAGGGCGCGCAGACGCGCATCCTGTCGGCCCTCTCGGTGAGCGAGGTGGCCGAGCCCTACATCCGCCGCCGCGCGATCCGGCATCTGGAGAAGGGCCGGATCGTGATCTTCGCCGCCGGCACCGGCAACCCGTTCTTCACCACCGACACGGCCGCGGCCCTGCGCGCGCTCGAGATCGGGGCGGAGGCGATTCTCATGGGCAAGATCCAGGTGGACGGCGTCTACGACGGCGACCCGCGGGCGGACTCCTCCGCGCGCTTCCTGCCCGTCCTCACCCACAGGGAGGCGATCGAGCGCGGCCTCAAGGTGATGGACACGACCGCGCTCACGCTCTGCATGGACAACGGCCTGCCGATCTACGTCTTCGGCCTCGACGACGAGCGCAACATCGAGCGCGTCGTCCTCGGCGAGCGGGTCGGCACGATCATCTCGACGCCCCGGAGGAACGCATGATCGACGAGTTGCTGGAAGACGCGAAGCGCCGCATGGACAAGTCGGTGGAGACCACGGCGCACGAGTTCACGACCATCCGCACAGGCCGCGCCTCGGCGGCCCTGCTCGACCGCATCCAGGTGGACTACTACGGAACGCCCACGCCGCTCAAACAGCTCGCGACGATCAACGTCCCCGAGCCGCGCCTCCTCACGATCCAGCCGTACGACCCGGGCTCGATCAAGGGGATCGAGCGCGCGATCCAGGAGTCAGAGCTGGGGCTCACGCCCGCGAACGACGGCAAGATCGTCCGCCTGCCCATCCCGCAGCTCACGGAGGAGCGGCGGAAGGAGCTCGTCAAGGTGATCAAGCACCTGGCCGAGGAGGGGCGCGTGGCGGTGCGGAACGTGCGGCGGGACGTCATGCACGACCTGAAGGAGCTCGTGCGCGACGGCGTGGTGGGGGACGACGAGGAACGCCGCGCCGAGGAGCGGGCGCAGAAGCTCACCGACGAGCACGTCGCCCGGATCGACGATCTCCTCAAGCGCAAGGAAGAGGAGATCATGGAAGTCTGACTCTCGACCTGCGGCCGAGAGTCAGACTATGGGCGTGAACCTGCTGACGAGACTGTGGTCTCTGCGGGGTATGACCCCGATCCGGGAGCGGGAGCTTCCGGACGTCGCGCGGTCGGTGGCGATCATCATGGACGGCAACGGCCGCTGGGCCCGCCGGCGGAAGCTTCCCGTCGCTGCGGGACACCGGGCCGGCACCCGAGCCCTGCGGCGCACGGTGGAGGCGGCCATCGACCTCGGGGTCGAGTCCCTGTGCGTGTACGCCTTCTCGACGGAGAACTGGTCGCGCCCGTCCGAGGAGGTGGACGCGCTGATGGAGATCTTCGTCGAGACGATCGAGCGGGAGCTCCCGGACCTCGCCAAGGAGGGCGTGCGCACCCGTTTCATCGGCCGGCGCGACCGGGCGACGCCCGAGCTCCGCGCCAAGATGGACCGCCTCGAGGAGGAGACGGCGGGCAAGGACCGCCTCTCGCTCTGGATCGCCTTCGACTACGGCGGGCGCGCCGAGATCGTCGAGGCCGCGCGCCGGATCGCCGAGGAGGGCCTCGACCCGCGGGACGTGGACGAGAACGTGATCGCGGCGAGGCTCTACGCGCCCGACCTGGCCGAGCCCGAGCTCCTGATCCGCACCTCGGGTGAGCAGCGCATCTCCAACTTCCTCCTCTGGCAGCTCGCCTACACCGAGCTCGTGTTCCTCCCATTCAGCTGGCCCGATTTCAGCGAGGAACATCTGCGCGACGCCCTGCGCGAGTATCACC
>JBOHAJ010000317.1:0-5426 GCA_050697715.1 Gaiellaceae bacterium | reverse complement strand
GAGCTTCACCGCCGCCTCGAGCAGAGCGAACTTGTATGCCCAGGTGCTGAAGCGGGAAAGCCCGCGGAAGTCGTCGAGTCGGCGGAGGACGGCGACGAGCGCGTCGTCGGCCGCCTCGAGCGCGATGTCCTCCAGCTCGTTCCCGCGGAGGTAGGGAAGGGCCAGGCGGCGACGGGCAACCTCGAAGCGGGTGGCCCGCAGGAGGAGCCCGTGCAGGCGGGCGACTGCCTCGTCGCGTCTCGCTCCAGACGCGCCGAGCGCCTCGAGCCAGGCCTGCGACTCGGAATCGAGGGCGGTCCGAAGGGACACGGCCGGGACGCTAGCAGCGGTGGTGGCGCTCAGCACGGCCTCCGTTCGTCCTCGAGCGGGGCGAGGATGCGGGCGGCGAGCTCGGACGGACAGCCGCGCTCGACGAGCTCGATGAGAGCGTGGAGATCAACGCGGCAGTCGCCGGCGAGCAACGCAGCGAGCGCGTCGTCGAAGCCGGCGTCCCGAAGCTGCCGCCGCCGCCAGGCGACGACGTCGACCGCTTTCAGCTGCTCGGGGCGGATGCTCGTCTTCACACCCATCTTTGTGTCCGGCAGCTGCAATCTCTTACCGCCGGAGCCGCAATCAGGCCGCGAGGGCCCCGTACCCTAGGGGGAGCCCGCCTTCGACGACGCGGTCGCGCCCACTTTCGTCGAGCGTCGTGACCACACCCTCGTAGCCGAGCGACCGAAGCTCCGCGGCGAGCGGGTCGCCCTGGCCGCCGCCGCACTCGAGGACGAGCCGCCCGCCCGGTGCCAATACTTCGGACGCGCCGCGGGCGATCGCCGACCTGAGGCCCTCCCCCGCCAGGGCGCCGAACGGCTCGTACACGCGAGTCTCGGGCTCTAGTCCCTCGACGGCGGCAGGCAGGAGATACGGGGGATTGGAGACGACGAGGTCGAACGGGCCCTCGAGCCCGCCGAAGAGGTCGCCCTCGACGAGCTCGACCCGCTCGGCGAGGCCCGTGCGGACGGCGTTCTCGCGAGCGAGCGCGAGGGCCTCGGCAGAGCGCTCGACCGCCGTCACCCGCGCCGTCGGATGCTCATCGGCTATCGCGAGAGCGATGGCGCCCGCGCCCGTGCCAACGTCGAGGACGCGAGGCTCGGTCAGGCCGCGAAGGTGCGCGAGACAGCGCTCGACGACGACCTCCGTGCCCCGGCGGGGAATGAACGCGCGCCGGTCGACCGCGAGGCGAAGCCCTCGGAATGCCCGCTCGCCGATGATGTAGGCGAGCGGCTCGCGCGCGGCACGCCGCTCGACCAAGCGGCGAAAGAGCGTCGCCTCTCGGAAGCCGGGCTCGTGCAAGCGCGTAGCGAGCTGCGTGTGTGGAACGCCGAGCGCGAAGGCGAGAAGGCGCTCGGCATCGGCGCGCGGGGACGGAACCCCGTGCGCGGCGAGCTTCCGCACGGCTTCTCCGATCAGGTCAGTCGTGGTCACCAGGACCGTTCGTGTCGCGTCGGCGGACGTTCTTACCGGTGGGACGAGGGGGCGTAAGAACGGAGACGAGTCGGGCGCCAAGCCTCCGACACCGACCAAGGAGGATCCATGACCAGCTCGATTCGCCGCTCCATCCCGCTCGCGCTGCTCGGCCTCGTCGGGCTTCTCAGCGCTCTTCTCGCCCTGGGGGTCTCCCCCGGGCCCTCAGCACACGCGCACGCCACCACCGCGAAGTCGCACGCCCCCGTGTCCGTGAAAGAGCTCGCGTTTCGGAACGACATGCGGAAGCTCTGGGAAGACCACATCACGTGGACACGCCAGGTGATCGTCAGCTTCGCCGCCGATCTCCCCGACCTCGATCCCGCCCTCCGGCGCCTGCTCGGCAATCAGGCCGACATTGGAGCTGCGATCAGGCCCTACTACGGAAAGGACGCCGGCAAGCGGCTGACGGCGCTCCTGCGCGAGCACATCCTTGTCGCCGCCGACATCCTCGCTGCGGCGAAGGCCGGCGAGGCGACTTCCCTGGCCGACGCCCAAGCACGCTGGTACGCGAATGGGAACGACATCGCCCGCTTCCTCGCGGGCGCCAACCCGAGCAACTGGCCGCTCGACGAGATGCGGGCGATGATGCGGGAGCATCTCGACCTCACGACGGCCGAGGCGCTCGCCCGCCTGGGCGGCAACTGGGACGCCGACATCGCCGCCTACGAGAACGTGCACCGCCGGGCGCTCGAGATGGCGGACATGCTCAGCGTCGGCATCGTGCGCCAGTTCCCGCACAGGTTCCGGCTCAAGGCAGAGTGAAGGTGCGTCCGAGGAGATCGGCCAGCGAGGTGCCACCCTGGATCAACCAGTCGAGGGGAGCGCGCCGCACGACCTCGCGCAAGACGCGGGCTTCCAGCTCGCCGAGGCTGCCGCGTTCCTCGGCGTCGTCGACCGCGCGCAGGAGCCCGGCGCGGACCGCGCGCTCGATGGTTGGGCGATCCCAGCGGACGTCCGCGCCGAGCGCGGGGTCGAGCGAGAGGACGAGTTCCTCGCGCGTGGCGCCCAGCTCGCAGGCGGCGCCGTCGAGCCCGTCGAGAACGATCCGCTGCAGCGTCGCGTCGAACCCCTCGCCCGGGAATGCGACCCGCCCCTCGCAGGGATCTGCCACGGTCGCGTCGCCGTACGAGAGGGCTCCCTTTCCCAGCTCGACGGCGAGGAGAGCCACGGCGGCCAGCCCGAGCAGCCCGAGTGCGACCCACCCCTGCCGGTGCTCGCTCATAGGCCAACCGCCGGGAAGAAGGGGGTCCATGGGCGAGCGACGGTCACGTCGCTCCCTTCCTCCCGACGGCGAGGACGGCAGCGCAGGCGAGCAGCGCGAAGAGCGCCGAGAGGGCGAACGAAGAGCGGAAACCCCGCGTGAGCGCGGCCTCGACGGTGGTCAGCAGTGAGTCGCGGGCCTCCCGGACACCTCGCTCGCGATCGGCTCCGTTCGCCTCAAACGGGGCCGCCAGGTCAGGAATCTCGCCCTCCGGCGTGCGCTGGAAGGCGTCGTAGAGATCGAGCGCGATCGGGATCTTCTGCTGCAGCGGCAAGCGCGCGTCGAGGATGACCGCGGTCGCGTTCTGCGTCGCTCGGTCGCCCGCCTCGTCGAGGTCGACTGCAAGGAGTGGGGCGACGGCGACGAGGCCGACGACGAGACCGAGGTGCCGCAGGCCCACGGACAGGACGCCGCTCCGGGCGAGCTCTCCCTCCTCCGGGAGCGACGCGCGGGTCAGGGGCGGCAGGGCGAGGCCGAGCCCGGCTCCGCTCAGGACGAGCGCCAGGACGGCGTAGAGCGGATCGCTGGCCGGAAGGAGCGCGAGCGCAGCAAGGCCCCCCGCGAGCAGGGCGCAGCCGCTGGCCACGTCAGCCCGGCCCGGCAGCCGGCGCGAGAGCGGGCGGGCGGCGAGAGCCGCAAGCGGGAGCGCGCTGACGATGCTCGCACCGGCGAGCGGCCCGTGATCCCAGACGGTCACGAGGAGAAGCACCGCCAGGAACAGCGCTCCGACGAGCGCTGCAAAGAGCAGCACGAGCCCGAGCGCGGCTCCGAGCGGAATGCGGGCGGGCACCCCGGTAAGCACGGGCAGTCCCCGGGTCCGCGGATGGAGCGCTGCGGCCAGGGCGGCCGCGGCCACAGGCGCTTGGACGGCGAAGATCGCCCGCCAGTCGAAGGCCTCCGTCAGAAGACCGCCGAGCGCAGGCCCCACTGCGGTTCCGAGCGTTCCCGCACCGACCCAGACGGCGACCGCGCGCTCTCGCGCGCCGCTGAGACCGACCATGAGCGGCAGCGAGGCCCCGAGCAGGAGCGCAGCGCCCAGACCCTGCGCCGTCCGCCCCGCCACGAGCGCGGAGAGGTCGCCCGCAAGGGCGCAGGCGACGGACGCGGCCAGGAAGATCGCCAGCCCGGCGAGCGCGGTCGACCTGGGCCGCACGCGCCTGGCGACGGCCAGGAGGGCGAGCACCCCGACGACGACCGCGACGTTGTACGTGGTGATCACCCACGAGATTCTCGGGATCGTCGTCTCGAACTGGACGTACAGCTCGGGCAGCGCGAGGACGACGATCGACGAGTCGGCGAAGGCGACCGCGACTGCAACTGCCAGCGCCAACTCGAGGACGAGAGGCGGCGTGCGCGAGGTCGAACCGGGGGAGATGAGGAAACAGTACGCCGCCGCGCCGGGCGGTGACGAGCTCGCGCCGGTGGCGTAGCCTCGGGGCGTGAGACGCCTTCTCGTCCCTCATCTCGCCGTCTTCGTGCTGGGGGCCGCAGCGCTGAGGGTCGCCGTCGTCCCGGCCGAGGTGTGCCCGCCGCTCGAGACCGGCGCCGTCGAAGCGGCGATCGCCGAGGCGGCGGCCTGGCTCGAGCGCGGCGTCCGTCCCGACGGCCGCTACACCTACGGCTACGACCGAAGGCTGGACGCCGTCTCGCGCGACTACAACTTCACGCGCCACGCGGGCGTGATGCTGGGCCTGTACCGGCTGGCGGCCCAGACCGGGGACGAGGAGGCCCTGGCGGCCGGCGACGGCGGTCTGCGCTTCCTGCAGGCGAACCTCGTCCGGCGCGACGGCTGGGCCGCGTTCACCGAGCCCGGACAGGAAGCGAGCATCGGCGCGAGCGCGCTCGCCGCGGCCGCGCTCGTCCACCGCAGGCTGGCCACGGGCGAGCCTGCGCACGACGGCCTCATTCGCGCGCTTGCCCGCTTCCTCGTCGCGCAGCAGCTGCCCGACGGGAGCGTGCTCGGGTACTGGAGCCCGTCCACCGGGCGGCCGGTCCCGGGCCGGTACGCGAAGTTCGGCACCGGGGAGGCGCTCTGGGCGCTCGCGCTCGTCGACCGCCTCTTCCCCGGCGAGGGCTGGAACCGACCGGGGCGGCGCCTCGCCGGTTACGTGGCGACCCGTCGGGACGACGTCGAAGGCTACGTCCTCACGTTCCCGGACCACTGGGCGGCGTACGGGCTCGCCGAACTCGGGCCCGAGCTGCTCGGTGACGCCGAAGTCGCCTACGCGCGCCGCCTCGCCTGGGTCTTCGGTCTCGTGTCACGCCTGGAGTCGCAGAGCGGCGGAGGCGGGCTGAGACGTCTCCTGCGGGGGGAGCCCGCCTCGGGCGCCGGCCTCGGGTCGGTCGGCGAGGGGCTCGCGGCGCTCTGGCGGCTGAGCCGGAAGGAGGCGCAGCTGGGCGACCTCTCCGACGACCTCGCGGAACGCCTGCGCTGCACGGCCGGCCGCACAGTCGAGCGCCAGGCTGACGCCGCCGAGGCGGGCGGCTTCCCGCAACCGGGCCTCGTCCGCGGTGCGTGGTTCTCGGAGGACGGCTACACGCAGATGGACGACCAGCGCCACCCGCTCTCGGCACTGCTGGCGACGCTTTCGGTACTGGAGGCGAGCGGGACGGGATGAGCGTCCCTCGCCTTCGGCTCGCTCCCGTGGGGGAAACCATG